>JAIOTL010000187.1 GCA_021106775.1 Planctomycetota bacterium
TTGTCGATAATATTAAAAATATTAGTGAGGATAATTATGCGTTCAAAGAAAATTATTATTACGGTTCTGCTGACCTGTTTATTGATTGCTTCAAGCTGTACCATCAATAAAAAGGATAAAAATCCAATTTACATTATTCAAAACAACGGTAGCAAAAAGACAGCGTCAATTCCGATGATTAAAGTTCTGCTGAATCAGCACAAAGGTAAAAAACACATTACATTGAAGATTTCGCAGAAAGCAGAATTTTTCAAAACTGATGAGGATGAATCACAGATAGTTATCAAGAGTTTTCCCGATATTATTGAGCTAGATGCGACACCCGCGGGTTTCAGCATGAAGGGTGAAAATAATTTCTCAACCGAGATTCTGTCGGATTATTTTCGAGTTACAGTGCCGGACAGTAAAATCAACCTGACATTCAGCACAACAGACGAACTCACGATACTGGGTGAGCTTGTTGTCTCGAAATCCAAGGAAGACAAGGAAATATTTGATATTATTGTGCGCACCGACCTCGAAACGTATTGTGCGCAGGTTCTGTTCAATGAAATGCCCGAATCCTTTGACAAAGAAGCGTTGAAAGCACAGAGTGTTGCAACTCGGACATACGCTTTGTTCAAGATTATGGAAAACAGTCCGAAAGAACGCACTCCCTGGGCACATGACCTGGTAAACACTCAGCAGGATACTGTTTTTAATCCTTCGCTTTTAAGCTCGAATGCTCAGCAGATATGCCAAGCGACTTTTGGCGAAGTAATCACTGCGAAGGATATGGACGGGAATCCGCGAATTTTCCCAGCATATTATCATTCAACCTGTGGCGGAGCAACAGCAAGCGCATGGGACGCACAAGGAACATATAAGAATCTTGAGCCTTTGCAAGGTGTAGATACCGATTTCTGCATGGATTCTCCGGTTTATACATGGAAACGAACATATTCCTGGCTCACATGGCGGGAAATGTTGATTGCCAAAGAATTTACAACCGAAAATATGGCGAAAACCCTAAAAAGCTTAGAAGTTTCTGAAAAAGACAGGTTCGGTCGCGCACGCAGATTTAAGTTCTCATTTGAGGGACAATCTGATTTTGATATTCAGGCGATTGTTTTCCGAAATAAAGTTGTTGGACCCGGGAAGACAGAAGGTCAGCTTCCGTCGGTGTTTATCACTTCGATTAAAATAACCGGTGATATAATGGAGATTGAGGGTAAAGGTTGGGGGCATGGCTGCGGCTTGTGTCAATGGGGTGCAAATAAGCTCTCAAAAGACGGCAAAGATTATCAGGAAATTCTCAAAATGTATTATCCAGGCGCAGATATTTGGGGCTATTACAAATAAACCAACCTTGTTGGTTTAAGTTTGCATCACTGTCAATAGGTCAAATAACTCCTGAATCCTATTGACAATGCAGTGAAAGAAGCAGAAAGTCTGCCCATGACGAGCTCTGGTTTTAAAATTTCGTACCCGATGCAATGTTCAATTAAGTTTCGCGAAATGTAGCTATACTCACATCAGGTAATTTCGAGTGAAGCCAGGCAATCCTGATTATCCAGCGAATTCAGTGTGTGCAGTTCTGATATCGACATACATATGACATTTATAATCAGCAAAAATGGGCATTTACCGCATTTTCGGTAACAAAATAATAAGAAATTTACTTATTATTGTCATTTGTGGGATTTGTGGTTTTTGTCTCAGCAGTACCGTACTGAGCGAGAATCTGAGAAAACACAAGTTTCAGGTCGGACAACGGTTTGCCTAAAAGCTGTTTCTCTTCCGAAGTCTGATTCTCCTTCGTTTTCTTGTTTATCGCGCTTAGAAAATCAATTATCATTTGTGCCTGATTCGGGTCAACCTCACGCTGATTTGTCATCGGATTCGGTATCATCCCCAGATTCATCTGCACCTGCGATAACATCGACTGCAGCATATTAAGGTATGCAACTCGCTCGTTATCGTCAAGCAAATCCTTCTTGGCAGCGTTTTCCTGGGAGAGTTTTTGTTTTTCCGCCTGCACCTGACGTTTCCAATCATCGTCGATTCGCTTCTTTTTTTCAGGAATTTCAAGCTTTTTTTCGTTGTCATTTTCGTTCATTTCATCCTCTTTTATACATTTTAACGCATTATTAAATTAATATATTTCGCAGCAAAATAATTTCAATACATTTCAAAAGCGTGTCTTAGCGATTAAATTTGTTTTTAACAGGGATGTATTCATGCTCACGCTTGGAGATAACCTCAGTTTTTTCGATGACATCACCCTGCTGAATTGCGTCAACAAAATCAATTCCTTCAATAACCTTGCCAAAAACTGTGTGAACACCATCAAGATGGGGTGTTGGGCTATGTGTGATGAAAAACTGTGACCCGCCAGTGTTTGGACCAGCATGCGCCATGGAAAGATATTTCGCGCCATGCTTATGCGGCACATTACCCGGTGAAACCTCACAATCGATGCAATATCCAGGACCACCAGTACCCCATCTGGGACGCATAGTTTCATCCTTGGTAAGCGGGTCGCCAACCTGAATCATGAAATTGGCGATAACACGATGAAATTTAATACCATCGTAAAAACCTGTTTCGATGAGATTGACAAAGTTTGCAACGGCATTTGGTGCTTCATCCTCGAAAAGCTCGAGTTTAAGCTGACCACGGTTTGTATGCAGAATTACTTGCGGTAGAGGTTCGCTCATTTTATGCTCCTTGTTTGTCTATTAACTGACATTCAAAAATTTGTAGTCGCACAGAAATAATGCTTTTGTCATTCCCAACTTGATTGAGAATCCAGCGATTACAAGGAAAATTCAATGCTACTGGATTCCTGCTTTCGCTGGAATGACAAATACCATTACAAGTTTACTACTACCCAAAAATTAACAAAGACGAGAAAAAATGTACAGGTTTTTGTGTATTTATCAATTATTTGCATGCTGGTGTTTGTTATATTATTTTTGTGAGATTAGGAAACAGAATGGGCAAGAGATTTAAGCGAATTATGGTTGGCATGAGCGGTGGCGTAGATTCTACGGTTGCTGCTGCGATGCTCAAAGAGCAGGGGTACGAAGTTGCGGGTGTTTTCATGCAGTCAGGCTTCGAAAGTCCGAACATTACGCATAAACAAAGGTGTTGCAGCGAGGACGATGCCGAAGATGCGCGAAAATCGGCTGAATTGATTGGCGTACCGTTTTACATCATCGACATGCGCAAAGGTTTTGAGGGAATTATCGGCAACTTTGTAGATGAATACAACAAAGGCAGAACGCCTAACCCTTGTATTTTATGCAATCGTGAGCTGAAGTTTGGCGAAGTCATGGATTTTGCACTTCAAAACGGATATGAAGCGGTTGCTACGGGACATTATTGCCAGGTTGAATATGATGCTGTTCGTTTCTGGCTTCGGCGCGGTTCTGACATAAAGAAGGAACAAAGTTACTCACTTTGGATGCTCAGACAACAGCAACTTGCACGTGCGGTTTTCCCGCTTGGTGGAATGAGTAAGTTGCAGGTTCGGGAGTTTGCACGGACGAGAAATTTACCGGTTTTCAGCAAGCGTGAATCGCAGGAAATCTGTTTTGTTTTGGACAACAATTATCGCAATTTTCTCCTTGAACGTACTCCTGAGACGATAAAACCCGGTGAATTTGTTGATATTGAAGGTAGTGTAATCGGCATGCACAAGGGTCATCAGTTTTACACTATCGGTCAGCGTCGAGGGCTTGGAATCGCATACCCGCATCGCTCGTATGTGGTTGAGATTCGCGGGGATGAGAATGTTGTTGTCATCGGCAAGCAAGAAAACCTTTACAAACGTGGTTTTATCGGCACTCAGGTGAATTGGCAAGCGAAAAAGCCGGAAATAGGGGAGAAATTCCGCGCACCTGTGCAGGTTCGATATAATCACAATCCGCCGTTGGCTGAAATCGAGGTTTTAACTGAAAACAAGGTCAAAA
>JAIOTL010000066.1 GCA_021106775.1 Planctomycetota bacterium
CCGTTGCCCTTAAATATCACCGACATCGAACCCGTTGTTTTTGCTGCCCGTTCAATGTCAAAAAGTCCCAATTTCTCGGCAATTTCCCAATGATGCAAAAATTCACGACCAATATAATCCTCAGCGTTATAACCTTCAATTCTAAGCGTTACATTATCTTCTTCTGACTTGCCTACCGGAGTATCAGCATCGGGAAAATTCGGAATATTCAGCAAAAGGTCGTTAATTTCGTCGGAAATCCGTGAAAACTCAGCATCGTATTCCGCAACCTTCACTTTGAGTTCCGCACCCATTAATTTTGCATGTTCTGCTTCGGATTTTTTACCTTCTTTGAAAAGTTTGCTTATGCTTTTGGCGATTTTGTTCGCTTCAGCACGTGTATTATCTTTGTTCTGTTGTGCTTTTCTGCGATCGTCAACTTTCGCAAGAAGCCTTGCAATCAACTCCTTTTCGACGCCTTTTCTGCCTAGTAACTCAGCAGCAGCTTCTGGATTTTTCTCAACCCGTTTAATGTCTATCATTTTATGCCTTGTTAACGGTTATAAAGTAAATTTTATATCAATTTATAAGAACCATGCTCAAGAAAAATAGTTCAGTACAATTTCAAAGGGTTAAAATTTATTGAATATTTTGTTTTGCATATTAATGTGAAAGCACTTCAGCAGGAGAATTTATGGAAAGCGCATCGAAAATCGGTCGAATTTACGCGGAAGCATTATTTGAACTCGCAAAAACTGACGGCAAAATCGGTGAATGCTACGACAACCTTGATGAATTGCACAAAATTTACCGTAATGAGAAAGAATTTCGCGATTTCTTCACCTCGCCGACAATCGACAGAGACCAGAAAATTATGATAGTAAGTGAGATTTTCGATGGTAGCGTTGAGACACTCGTGCTTAACCTGCTTTGCATTCTCATTCGCAAGCACCGTGAAACCGCGCTTAACAATATCTACGAAGCGTACATGAAATATCGGGACGAGGATGTAAATCGTGTTTATGCAAAAGTTATAACTGCTAAAAAAATGAAAGATGAAGTTCTGGACAGACTAAAATCTGAGCTGACTGAGAAGCTGCAAAAGAATGTCTTCATCGAAGAGAAGCTTAACGAGAAAATTATCGGCGGAATGATTGTGCGCATTGGCGATAATGTCATAAATTCGTCGATTATCAATAAACTCAGAAATTTACGCCAAAATTTCAAAACATTCGAGTCCCAGTAACTTTAATTGGTTGTCATTGCGAAGCATCATTGATGCTTTCCTTTGCGAAGCAATCCAGGATAGTCCAGAGAAACACAAAGAATTCTGAAATTTACTATTTCCTAAAAATTTAGAGATTCAGGTTCAAAAATTTTCATACATAATACATTTGAATGCAATCTACATTTACTATTTCGCTATCCTGGATTCCTCGTTCGTTTATACTCTCTCGGAATGACACGGGTTGGGTGTTTTCTACACAAAAAAATGCAATTCCTACGGAATATCGCGGCTTCCCGAAGATTATTTAATCTTCTTGATGTCGAAGTAAAAAATTCTTAAAATTTCATGCCGTATTTTTCGATGCAGGTCTTTGCGCAATTGAAATGAATGGTCGCAACATCATCAGTCTTATTGGCATAACCGCCAGCAAGACAGACCATTGTAGGTATATTGCGTTTTGTCGCTTCGCTGATTACAATTTCATCACGTTTATTGCATCCTTCAATAGAAAGATGCAAACCGCCGATTTTGTCTTCGATATACGTATCTGCTCCTGCTACATAGATAAGAAGGTCGGGTTTGTGCGAATCCAAAATCTTCGGCACGTTCTCAAAGAGATGTTTGTTATATTGGGTGTCCTTCGTGCCTGGCAGAAGACCGATATCAAGGTCAGATTTCATCTTCACCATGGGATAAAGCAAATCATTGTGAATGGAAAAAGTGAAAACATTTTTATCATTCTCAAAAATATACGCAGTTCCGTTACCCTGATGCACGTCTACATCTATAACCGCAACCTTTTCAACGAGTTTTTCCTTCTGCAAAACTCGAATGGCAACAGCAATATCGTTAAGAATGCAGAAACCCTCGCCATGATTATCAAATGCATGATGAAATCCGCCACCGACATGAAATCCGAACGATTTTGTTTCAAGAGCAAGTTTACATGCTCGAATTGACGCCCCACACATAAGTTTGAATGAATCGTAAACTTCGTGATTGCACGGTGCCTCAAATTCTCTGACCGCCTCAAAAGGATTGCGAAATGCATAATCTTCTATGCGCGACAAAAAAGTATGTGAATGAACAGTGCGGATTTCATCAAGCGTTGCTTCTTCGGAAGATGTAAATTCATCTTCAGGAACGCCGAATGCTAAAAGATTTTTCTTAGTTAAAACATATTTCTCAGCGGGAAAAACATGTTCATCCCAAGTGCCCATATCAAGGTCGTTGTAAACGAAGTGCGGCATATATACCTCATTCTGCACAGTCAAGATGTATTAATGTAATAGAATATGATAAATGCGAAACCAAATCAATCGTCTGCACAATTATTTACGTTTCCTTTGAGCAATTCGAGTGCATGTGGGATTGCTTCACGAACGATATTAAGGCATTCTTCAACACCTTTGGGGCTTCCAGGAAGATTTATTATCAGAGTTTTTCCCCGAAATCCGGTAACGCCGCGCGATAAAATTGCTCTTTTCGTGATTTTGAAAGACTCCATGCGCATTGCTTCGGAAAAACCCGGTATTTCCTTGTCGATGGATTGAATTGTCGCTTCAGGCGTATTATCTCGTGGGCTTAAACCTGTTCCGCCTGTTGTTATGACAAGTTCAAGCTTCTTAACATCGCTCATTTCGTTGAGAACGTTGGAAATATGGTCGATTTCGTCAGGCACTATTTGTGTAACTTTGACGATTCCACCGTTCTGGGCAATCAGTTTTTCAATTATCGCCTCGGTCGTGCTGATTCTCTCACCTTTTGATGCTGAGTCCGAAACCACCACAATTCCCACATCAAATGTTTTTGGAGTCTCAATAATTTCGATTTTGTCGTCCTTTTTAATCTCACCCGGATTCAGAACTTTTGTAAATACACCGGATTCAGGCATAATGCAGTAACCAACATTATAAAAAATCGCGCACGGAGTATGACATTCCTTGCCTATCTGAGTAACCTGCAAAATAACATCCGTGCCGACCTTGAGTTTAGTGCCGATAATCAGTTTTTCAAGCTCAATGCCTTCAGTGATAATGTTTTCGCCAAAATCTCCGATATTAACTTCAACTCCCTTCGCTTGCATCTCCGCAATTTTCTCGGTAGCCAAGAGACTAACCTGCCGATGCCATTTCCCCGCATGAACATCATTTTCAATGCCATGATTTATTTGAAGTTTTGCGACTGGAATTTCTGTCTTCCCCTTGCCCTTTGCGTCGCTTATGCAAACCGCAATAATTTTAGCGTTCATAATTCCTCGCTGATTCAACAATTGATAAAGTACCCCTTTGATAACAAGAATTTCATTGAGTTGTAGATTTTTATGCATTTTTCTCTGAAATTGGTGGTTTTGTGCGGATGAATTGCACAAATATCAGCGACAGAATACTCAAGCACGCGCCGACAATAAACGGGATTCTAGTGCTGAACATCCAGATGGCAGCACCGATAAACGGCACAATTACCGCTGCGATATGATTTATCGCGAAACTGACAGACATACTTGGTGCAATATGGCGCGGGTCTGCAACTTTTTGGAAATATGTGCGAATGGCAATCGCGAAGTTGAAAAATATATGGTCGAGAACATAAAGGGCGATTACAAGACATGTGCTGTTATTGAATGCGTAGGCAAGGAATATAAAAAACATGCTGAAATATTCGAGAGTAAGCACTTTTCTTTCTCCGAAAATGTTGATAATTCGCCCAACCAACGGGCTAAGAAAATAATTAATGAAATTGTTGAAAATGAACAGAAGCGTGATTTCAACTATACTGAAATGGAATTTTTGGACCAAAAGCAAAACCGCGAAAACAACGAAAAACTGCCTGCGTGCACCTGACAGAAACGACAGAGTATAAAACAACCAGTATTTTTTTCGAATCAGAAAACGTTTAAGCTGAGGAACCGCGTTCTTATCCACTGGATTTTGAAAGAATCCCCAGATGCCAAAAATTACTACAATTGAACCAACAATGAGATAAATAGTTTTAATTATTGTGCCTTGATTTGCTTGAATTTTAAGGGTCGTCTCATCGGCTGTAGTGCCGGCAGCAAAATGATCTATCACGAAAATCATTATGAGTATTATGATGCCGATGAAAAAATTTGTGGCGGCAGCAAGACTTCTCAGTTTTCCGAATACTATTGGCGATTCTCTTATGCCAAAGCTTTGAAGCGTAAGGGTTTGATTCGTTGCTTCGTAATAATGAAAGCCAATGCTGAAAAGAAATGTCGTGAATATTAAAGCGATAAACGATGGGAAAAAGCCTGTTATTGCAAGTCCCGCACCACACAGGACAATCGAAAGTGCCGATAATTTGTGTTCGCGCATGAAGAGGATAATGAAGACAATCAGAAATGTCAGAAAGCCAGCCAGCTCGCGAACTCCTTGAATTGAAGCGGTGAGAGAGCCGTCAATCTGGACTACGTCAACTGCAAAATTGTTGAACAATGTTCGCCAGGTCTGCAAGCATATTGCTGAACAAATCGTCAACACAAGCAGGAAACGATACATCGGTTTTCGTTTAATTAATGAAAAATCGGGCTGAAGAATACTATTGGACATGCAAATATATCCTGCTGAGAAATCCCGGTTAACGTTTTGCTGTCAACTCATAGATGACAAACCCAGCAACAAAATACAATATATCAAGGGCAATTATTATGAAAATATCGCGGATGCCAGCATTATTACCCCCAAAAACAGTCATAACAGCACTAAGATTCGCTGTGAAGACTGGAAACAGAAAAGGAAGTGCGAATAATAGTGCGAAATTTGAGAGCTGTCTGTTAAACCCAAGATAATTGAACTGTGTGATTAAACCGATTGAAATCTGGGCGATTGCGACTGAGATTGTGATGAAAACAAGCTGAACTACTGATATTATTGAGACATCTAAGTTGAAGAATATCAGGAACGCTGGAACCGTAAGAACGTAAATCAATGAAATCCCTGAGCAAATTGAGACATGCCTACTGAGGAAAATGCTGGAACCTGCACATGGGAGGAGTTTTAGTTCGTTTTCGAATTTGCTACTTCTTGCTCCGAGAAACGAAACCGCGAACTGGGTTGTGATGAGAAATATGAAGCAGAATATGACGGAAATGTCGCTGATGTCAGGGATGGTTTGAACATTTTCGTAAGCGTAACCGGCGATGAATATTAGCAGAAGTGTGAGAAATAATGATGCGAATAATCCTGTAACGCCTGTGTTACGCCACTGCAAAGCAAATTCCCGCGAAAGTAATAACCCGAATCGATGCATTCCTAAATCTTCCTTTTAATCTCAAATCATGAATAATCAAAAATATTTATTTTTTCGTGGTTTTCGTGCCTTTCGTGGTAAAAAATCTTCGATTATCTTAGGTTTATATACCAGTTCTTGAAATCGATATTGAGTTTTCGCAATCCGATTTGGTCGAGTTCTCTGAGAATATCACTGTTTGCAGACTCCAACTCACCTTTCAAGGTTTTATATAAAATGTCTTTCGTATTAACATTTTCAATGAGGAACGTGAGCAAATAAAGCGAGGATTTATAGTATATCGGGTTGTCTGGCTTGCTGAAATCAGTTCTATTGAACACAACAATATCCTCGATTGAGGGCATGTGTTCAACAGCATGTAGCGATTGATTCTCCGGGTATTTCTCGAAATATTGCGCAAAACCTTCATCAATCCAGGGTGGAAGCTGTTTTTGGCTGATATTTGCGGAAATGTACAGAAGCAAATGCACCGTTTCATGCTTGAGAACTTCAAGGTCAGCACCGATAACTGCAATTGAAGTGGTAGATGGGCTGAAATATCCCCCGTTATTGCTCATGTCAGCAACTTCCATTTGCATGCCGAAATCGACGAGTTTATCATGACTCCGAAGCAGGAATATTGTACAGGTCTTGAAATTTTTGATACTAACACCCTGTTTCTTCATGCCGTTGCGAAAATCGGTTGTAAATGCCAATAGAACCTTACTCATGTCGGTCATGGATTGTGCGGAATAACTACTGTTGTGATAATAAATCCTGAATTTCTCGGATTCAAATTTTTCGTATCCAGAGCCAAGTGCAATATTTTCGACACCCTCTTTGATAGTCGGCGCAAGCAATCGAGCGAATATGAAAAGGAAAATAAATAGCAGAAATAAAATTGTGCTGAATCGTACTTCAGGCTTCATATTTCCTCCGAAAACCCGTAAAAATTATTTTGATTATATCAATTTTGAATCATGTTATGCGAATAAATCACTTCGTCAGCTTTTTGAGCGCTTACTTCGTTCATGAATCGAACACCAG
>JAIOTL010000460.1 GCA_021106775.1 Planctomycetota bacterium
AATATCTCAATTGTCTATGCGTTTGACAAGAAACAGAGACTGACAGGAACGTTGTCTTTTCGCGAAGTCATTAAGTCGCTTCCAGACAATCAGATTCAAAATATTATGAATAAAGATGTGATTGCGGTTACACCCGATGCTGACCAGGAAAAAGTCGTATCACTGATGAAAAAATACGACCTTTCGCTGATGCCGGTGGTTGACAACACAAGCAAACTCCTCGGTGTCGTTACTTTTGATGATGCTATGGACGTGCTTTCGGAAGAAGCAGAAGAAGACATCGCCTTACTCTCAGGTTCTCTGGTGTATGACCCGGTGCAGTCAAAGGTTTTTACACGTATCTGGATGCGTCTACCTTGGCTCATAATCTCGCTTTTTGGCACATTTTTAGCAGCATGGATTTTGAAAGGATATGAAGCAACAATTGAGCAGATAACTGCTGCTGTTTTTTTCATACCAGCAGTAACTGCAATGAGCGGAAACGTCGGAATTCAATCGTCAACCACGCTGATACGCGGTCTGGCACTTGGGCAGGTGGATTTCTCGATGATTTTCAAACTTGTGTCCAAAGAAATTCGCACCGCGTTTTTCATTGGAATAATTTGTGGATTACTCATGACTGGATTCTCATATGTGCTGAACTCCACAGGTTGGAGCTTCGGGATAATCATCGGTATTGCCATGATTCTTTCGGTCAGTGTGAGTGCAATTGTTGGAACAGTGATTCCACTTATTTGCGATAAATTCAGAATTGACCCAGCAGTTGCTGCGGGACCTTTTATCACAACACTTAACGACATAATTACGATGATAATTTACATGGGCATCATCACGTTTGGTATCGCAAATAAATTTCTTTCATAGAGGATTTTCCATAAATCTGTTAATATTATATAATAATGTACTGAAATTTTGCTTGAGGTGCAAAGTGTGTATTAATCGTATTTTCAAGCTAGCGGTTTTATGTTTGATTATTCAGTTTCTGAGTTGTGTCGGCACAAACAGTGGTTTCCGGATTATTACGAAGAATTTAGCAGATGCTGTTGTAGGTGTGCAGTATTCGGAGCAGATTGAAACAAGCAAGGCAGATGGTAGAATCGGGTGGCAGGTTCTCAGCGGGGTTCTTCCTGACGGTCTGATTTTGGGCAAATTCACAGGTGAAATATCAGGAATCCCAACAATTGACGGTCAATTCGAATTTGAGTTAAAAGCTGTAAATATGCTCTCTGAGGTTGCACGAAAGAGATTAAGAATAATCGTGATAAACAAGATTGAAATTACAACTGCAAATCTTCCTGGAGCCTTTATTGGCGAGAATTATCAAGCGAAAGTGGAAGCTTTGGGAGGTTTTATGCCCATTTCATGGAGTATAATTAGCGGAACGCTACCAGACGGTATCGTGCTGGCACCGAACACCGGTGAGTTTTCCGGTATCCCGACGGTGAAAGGTGATTTTACTTTTGATGTGCAGGTTGAGGATAATCAGAATTTGACGGATTCGAAATCATTTACGATTGAAGTTACACAACTTGGCGAAAAATGGGAAAAAGCACTTGCGAATGCGCCGTGGGAAGTTCGGGATGACCATGCAACCTGTGTTTTTGACGATAAAATCTGGGTTCTGGGTGGTTTTCATCACGTGGGCATTAACGGGTTGTTTTATAAAAATGATGTCTGGTATTCTTCAGACGGAGTAAATTGGACGGAAGCAACTGCAGATGCTGGTTGGTGTAAGCGTTTTGACCATCAGGCGATTGCTTATGACGGCAAAATCTGGGTTATGGGTGGAAGTTATGACAACAGTTCAGGCTATTCTTATCCGCGGAATGATGTTTGGTACTCAAGCGATGGTGTTACCTGGACGCAGGCGATTTCTATTGCACCGTGGGGTGAGCGCGGCTCGTTTCAGGCGTTGGTTTTTGATAATAAAATGTGGGTAATAAGTGGAGCACATCAGTATTTCGCATATCAGGATGTTTGGTGGTCAACGGACGGCATAACCTGGACGCATGCTGCAATTCCTCCTTGGACCGGGCGTTGCGGGTTCGGAGCGCTGGTTTATGATAACAAAGTCTGGGTTTTCGGTGGAATTGCACTCATGGGAAACCTTGATGATGTCTGGAACACATCCGATTTTGTAACTTGGAACAAAGTTACCGACCATGTGCCCATGGGTGTGCGATATGATTACTCAATGACAGTGTTTGCGAATAGAATGTGGATGTTTGCGGGGACAGCTGGAGGAGCTTTGAGTGATGCATGGTATTCAACTGACGGTGCGAGTTGGACGCTGGCTACCGATTCTGTACCCTGGGGACCGCGCGAAGAACATACTAGCATCGTTTTCAAGGACAAGCTCTGGATTGTTGCAGGTAGTCAAAGCAGCACATATTACAACGACCTATGGACAACCGAGTAATATTCTTTTCAATACAGACATCTAACGGATTATGGCTCAGAAATGTCGAATTTTTGGGTGTCGGGGCAGAGGGCGTAGTTGGATTCGTTGGCACTGGCAGTTTTAAGCAGTTTCGCAGCAGTGTTGACGGTGCTTCCGAAAATATCCTCAATTATGCGAGTTTTATGTCCGATTTCGGTTACGAGAACTTCACCTGTGGCAGCGGTTACATGAGTCTCAACTTCAAACTCGTCAAGTGTTTTTCGCAACTGGGCAATTTCCTTGACTGCTTTTACAGCCTTTTTTGAGTCGGAAAAAGTGAAAAGCATTGCATCACCGATATATTTGCGAATTTTACCGTCATTTTTCACGATAATATCACCAATATCGGTAAAAATGTCCTGCAAAAGCCCGACAGATTTTTCCTCATCATAACTTTCCATAATTCGTGAGAAATTCGTGATGTCAGAGAAGCAAACAGTCATTTTCTGGCGATCCATACTCACCTCACTCATAAGTCAAATACATTTTACCACAATTTAATTAAAAAGAAAATCCCAACAGAATTTGCCGGGATTTTGGGATTTTTTTGCCTGTAAATTTATGGCGTAAATGCTTTGGGGTCGGAAATTGTGCCTACAGAATTTCTTCCTCCGAAAACAATCAATTGCGTACCAGTCCAAGCAACTGTATGGTCTTTTCTTCCTTCAGGTGCTGAATTAGTCGTCATAGTTCGCCAGGTGTTTGATGAGGCTTTGAATGCAGCACCAGAATCATAGTAATTTGCGCCGTTCCATCCACCCCAGATATAAATTTCACTAGTGCCAGAATTGTAAGCACATGCTGCGGAACTTCTTTTCGACAGCGCACCGCCTAAATTCGTTGCTGTCCAAGTATTATTCGACGTATCGTAAATCGCACCGTCATTATAATAATTTCCACTGTTGTCATCACCTCCCCAGACAAAGATTTTATTTCCAGAAGCCATCATTATATGATTCCATCTTGCTGAGGGTGCATCAGTTGCGGTCATTGAAGTCCAGTTTTTGGTCGAAGTGTTGTAAATCGCTCCTGTATTGGAAACTCCACCGCTTTGCATGCCACCCCAAACATAAACATTCGAGCCAACTTTTACACCTTTTGCACCTCTACGGGCGGCAATAGGCGGGTTATTCGTTTTGGTCCATTTTGACTCGAATGCCACATTGTCGAATGAATAATGATAAGCATCTTGCGTTAAAGACCCTCCTTGCAGTACACCACCAAAGAATAATGCTTCATAGTTATCTAATGGAACTGCCACGAATTCTGATCTTGCTGACGGTACTTGTGTTGTTGTGGATGCAACAATTGAACCCCATCTGTTTGTTTGTGTTGCGTACATACCGCCGGTGTTCGTATATGTACCTGCTCCTGTTTCACCTGCCCAAACCATCAGATGATTAATATTCGTTGCAAAAGGCGGATCTCCCATTAATATGCATGAACCGTTGAATCTTGCTGAGGGTGCGCCACTTGTAGAAATCGAATGCCATGCATTGTCAACAAAAGAATAATAACCACCATTGATATAATTCGTTACGCCATTCGTACCAAACATGATGAAGAGTCTGTTCACTATTGAGCAATAATGACTGTAATGATTATATCTGGCGGATGGCTGTCTCGAACCATAATTTATGTCATCCCAACTGCCGAAAGGTGGGTTGATTTCGATACTCAGACTTTTATGAGTCATTTGTTTTGGAAACGAACTATCAATAACTGTGATATCAAAGTCATAAGTTGCTGTGGTAGTAGTTGTTCCATGAATTTCACCTGTTGCCATGTTAAGCTGATATCCAACGGGCAGAATACCTGAAGAAACTGAAAAAACATAAGGTGGTTTCCCACCGACAGCGACGACAAAGTCAGTATATGGAATGTTTTCGGAGCCATTTGCAAGAATTGTCGTGGCGATTTCAATGACATCGACGATTTCAATGGAAAATAGCATATCCACAAACTGAGGTGATGCTGATGTGTCTGAGATTCTTATTGTGAAATCGAAAACACCAGATGCAGACGGTGTTCCATAAACTTCACCTGTATTGTGTCTCAAATTTAATCCATCTGGAAGTGAGCCAATCGCAACATTGAAGGAATATGGTTTTCTACCACCTTTTACTTCAACAGTTTCATTATAATTTATAGTCGTGATTCCTGATGGAAGAGTGTTAGTAACAAATTTAAGTAACGAGGTGGATGTGCTGGTTGTACAACTGAAATTCAGCATAAAATGCAGCATGATTGATATTAAGATTGCTTTTTTCATAGGTTCCCCACTTTATTGAAGTTTCACAATTATACAGTACTGAGAACGGATTTACGTTAGTTTTATACAAAATATTTTCATTTCATCATCATTTTGATTAGCAAATTCAAAGCTTTATGGAATTCTGAGTATAATTTGTTCGTTTATCCTACAAATTATGTTTTTTGCGCAGTTTTTTGGTATTAATGTCGGCAATTCTTAGTGGTTCAGGAATTCGGTATTTATCGGTGAGTTTCAATATGATTTCGACTGATGTTTCAAGTTCTATCATATGTCCAACAGAGATAAACAAAGGATTGCATCTGCGTTTGGTGCGCAAAACCGTGCCGATTATATGCTGGTCGTCGTAAAGAAAACTTCGAGAACCCTTCTGTGCACCCGGTTCCGAGTAACTGCCGAACAAACGTTTCTTTGCACATCCGATTGACGGTGTGTTTATGAAAAGTCCGAGATGGCTTGCAAGTCCGCAGCTTCGAGGATGTGCAACACCTTGCCCGTCGAAAATGAAAACGCCAATATTGCTTTTAAGTTTGGAAATTGCGGAAAGCACAAGTGGTGCCTCTCTGAAGGTGAGCAAACCTGGAATGTAAGGGAATGTTGCCTCGCCGATTGCAGTTTGTTCCTCGATTATCTCTTTTGTTTCAGTGTCCCAAACGATAATATCGGCAAATCCGACTTTTTCGATGCGCGAATAGGAAACGTCGACAGCAGCAACTGTTAATCGATTGTTGGGGTTGATTTTGTTCGTGTTTTTGGTAATTATTCTGCGTGTTAGCTTTTTCTGAAGCTTAAATGCCTCGGAAGGTGTAATATCCCAATTATGCAGTTGATTAATATGCATCAAGCAAATATCCGTTAGATCATCATCATCGATTCTCTATAAATCTTATATAATGTCTGATTCGGCAGAACAAACAGTATTTTCTCAGGTATGTCTTCTCGTTCGGTAGTTCTGATAACTTCTGAAATCATGAGCTCAGCACAGCGTCTTGGCGGGATTATGTCATTACTTGATGTAACGAAAGGTGGGAACGCAATTGTTTTCAAGTTTTTTTCTTGTGTTAGAAGCATTGCATTGCGTGTTGCCTTGATAATGGATAATTCGCTGGTTTGTCCAGCAAAATCGAGGCAGGCAGCATGAATAATGAACTCACATTTCAAATTACCAGCTCCTGTTATAACTGCGGCACCGGGTTCTTGTTTACCGATAAGATTGACTTCTTTGACGATTACATCCCCTGCAGCATCCAAAATTTCCTGTGCAAGCGGTGAGTTCATCAAGGATTCATTATTTGCAGGTGAAATAATGGCATCAACTTCTTGTTCCCATATTTTACCGATAAGCAATTGGATATTATCTTTCATTTGTGAAAACCTCTATATTCAAAGTGATGTGATTAATCGAAAATATTAACACTTATTATACTAACCGGTTCTGTAATTCCTTTGACTTTGATTTGACCGGCAGGTTTGAATTTTATGTCACCTTCAACTCCCGCTTCTTCTCCCATTTCCTGCACACGGCATCGAATGCTGTCAAAAGTTTTTGGTCCAATCCATATTTGATTTTTCGGTGCAAGTGAACACAATCTGGCAGCAAGATTTACAGGATGTCCAAGTACGGTGTAATCCATACGCTTTTCAGAGCCGACAAGTCCAATAACCATCTCGCCGGTGTTTATGCCGATACCCATAGGAATCGCAGGTTTACCGCTTTGTTTCCAGCGATCCATGAGTCGTTGATGTTCTTGTTGCATTCTAATCGCACAATTTAAGGCTTTGATGTAATGGTCTTCAAAATAATACGGCGCGCCGAAGATTGCCATTATTTCGTCACCAATATATTTGTCGATTGTTCCGTGATACTGCAGTACAATGCTTGATGCCACCGAAAGAAATTCGTTCGCACTTTCTCGCACTTGATTCGGGTCAAGTCCCTCAGAATATGTCGTGAAACCACGTAAATCACCGAATAACACAGACATTTCGTATTTCTCAGCCTTGCTCAGGTCTTTGCCCATCTCAAGTACACGGGTCATAATATCAGGTGAAACCATTCTGCTGAACGCTTCTTTCACATTCTTCTGCTCAGTTATGTCATGAATAACGAAATGTGTCGCTTTTGGAGTAATTGACACCTGAAACTGAAATATTTTTTCTTCTTCATCAACCGGATCCGTGAATTTACGCTCTTCTATGAGTGAGCCGTCCTTGCGTGCTTTATTTAGAAGCCTTCCGAGTAAACCCGCACCCCAAGGCAGACGGTCGATTTCAGCAAGGGTTTTACCAATGAAATATTCACGGTTTTTGTTGCCCAAAAGTTGAAGCATCGAGCGATTGACGTATAAGACACGGTTGTTGACATCAAGTTGAATAATTCTGTCATTTAATCCAACAATTGACATACCCGGACCGCTGAAATTATCGCCTGTTCCCGCATTTTTCAATTCCTGGATTTGTAGTTTTAATTTTTCGTTTTCTCGGACAAGATTTTCGACTTCTTGGTCCGTATATCTCATCGTCATTGGTTACTCGCAAAAATTTCTAATATATTCTTACTTTTCAGGATATCAATAGTCAAACAATCTCATAATTTTAAGGTTATGATGGAAAAAAAGCAAGGATGGATTATTCCTGAAAAAAACTGTGCTGATGTTTGTAGAATTTGCTGACACGACTGTTTGAAGATATTGGTGCTTAATGATAGTTTTATAAATTAGAAGAAAAACTCAATTCTTTACCAATATCCATTGAAATTATCCGAGTTTAAAACCTTGAATTTGCTGGATTTTTGAGATTTAAGCTTCTTCAGTATCTCAGCAAAATCATCACCATGATTCTCTGAATTTTCAACGCTTAAAACCTTAAATCTTCGGTTATTTATCTCAATATCGGAAAAATTCGACGCGAAAACGTCCAGCAATTCGGAGCAATTGTATATTCCAAGGTTTTTCAGCTTAATCTTGTATAACCCCCTTGTTTGGATTATTGCCACTTTTTCGCAAGACGGCAGAGCAACAGGCATGAAATCAGCCCATGTAACAGCACGAAACAATTGACCTGATTTTTTGTGTTCAAGCAGAATAATTTCAGGTACGAATACGGATTCAGGTGCAGAGTATTGAAATTCATCAAGATTGAACATATATTCCCACCAGTCGTCTGCTAAATCGCGTCTGAGACTGAGGATTTGCTGTTTATCAGGGATAAGATTCTTGTTTAAGTTTTTCGAGTTGTTTTTCTTCCAATTTTCAATAAGCTGACTGCTTCGCTGAATTGCCGGCTCCTGTAAATCCACATTCTGGGCATCGAAAATGAAAAATTCGAACTCAAGAGCAAACTTTGAGACGATTGGCATCACTTCACGCGCAAAAAACGAAGGCTTGTTAAATTCAAGAGTAAATCGCATGGGAGTTTCAGTAAATCCAGGGAAAATCAACAAATTATCGGTTTTTATTCGCCTTTTGGAGTCGGAATCAGGCTGCCAATTGCAGAAAGTTGCACGTACCCCTGTTCTTTCATTAAGATAAATGAAACAATTTTTAATATAATTTGATAAGTTTTCGATTTTTTCAGATTTTCTAACATGTTTGATGCTTAGTAAAAACCGTTCAACTGATTGATAATCATAGCTCTGGTCATTTTTTAGATAAAATCGCAATTCAAACATTTTTCACTCCGTTATTTCATCAAATCAGATGCGGGTTTACGACCTTTTACAACTGGTGTTTCGTCAGGAAAACCAAGAGGTGTAACAGTTGCAACGAAGTGGTCATGAGGAATTTGAAGTAAATCTTTGACTTCAGTTCTGTCCATGTCGGCAATCCAACAAGTTCCAAGCCCTTGAGTGTGAGCAGCAAGAAGAAAATGATATGCTGCAATGTATCCATCATCTTGCACTCGAGTCGATTTCGATGAATCAACACAAACTGCCACAGCGGTATTAGCCTTGGTTATTGGCATGGCTCCTGAACGAACCTGTGCAAGTTTATGAATTTTGTCTTTTTCACGTACAATAACGAAATAATAAGATTGGCGATTCATTGAATTTGGTGCGAATCTGCAAGTTTCCATATCTTTCAGGAGCAATTCGTCTGAGACAGGTGTGTCTTTGTATTTTCTGATGCTTCTGCGAGTTTGTAGCAGGTCTATGCCGTCGATATATGGTGCAACTGGTTCAACGAATTGTTGAAATTCCACGAGTCTTCCTTCGGGGTCACGAGCAAAAAAATGATAAATATTATATTCGGTGTTCAATTTTGGCTCGGATTCTGCGCAGTCTGCGAAATCTTTGTGTTTTTGGTCTATTTCAGCCTGGCTTTGATAAAAGAACGTGTAACAACCCTGAATTTCAGAAGTAGAACCTTCGCAGAAACCAAGTAGAAGATTGCCGTGTTTTAGGATTGTACAGTGTGCCTGATTGAGCCAGAGTTGCATGCCAATACGGTTTTTATAAAAATCAATTGTACTGTTGATATTTGCCGATTTTAGAAAGATGATTCCAGACATTTTTACCTCACTTAGTTGATATTCCTTAAATTTCATCTTCAATTATACGATATGATTTGATGAATTTAACGCATTTCAGCAAATTTCTATAAATCTATACTGTTTCGAAGATTCCTTCGTAGATAACTGAGCCCAGCCTCAAAATAGTCGCGCCTTCTTGAATTGCGTATTCAAAATCTTGACTCATGCCCATTGAAAGCTCTGGGATTTCGATGCTGAAATTATTTTGCAATTTATCGCGATATTCGCGCAGTTCTCTGAAATATTTTCGCGAATACTCAGGATTTCCCAGTGCAAGCTTTCTGCTTTTCTTTTCTACACTGTCAATAGGGCATTTAACTTTAAGTCCTGTTGTAGAAGCTGTGGGTAAAATCAGGCTTGCCTGTGCTGCCATGGTCATCAATCCGCAAAGTTCCAACACAGGATTTTTCTGAATAACTTCGATGATTGCGCCAACTTCAGACACATCAGCACCGGTTTTGCTGTCTTCTTCAGACGTTTTCACCTCTATGAATAACTCAACTTTTTCGATGCCTTCGTCCTGAGCGATGAAAGCGATTCTCTCGGCAAGGGCAGCACTATCGACGGTTTCGATGATTTTGCAGTGTTTTAATGCTTTTCGAACCTTGTTTTTCTGCAGATGTCCAAAAAAATGCCATCCTGTAAAATCACTCAAAACTTTTGCTTTTCGTTCAAGCTCCTGAATTCGATTTTCACCGAGTTCCTTAAATCCAAGCTCAATCATCGCTTCACAGACATTTATATCAACATATTTTGTTGCTGGTACAATTCTTACATCCGTGTAATTTCTCCCCGATTCTTGCGCAATAATTTGTATTCTTTTCTTTAGATTTTCGATATTTGCTGATAATTTCTCATAATTGAAAGTTTTCATGTGCCCTCATTAATGTTTTGATAATTCACAGATATTAACAATGATTTATTGGAAAGATTTATAAAAATATTCTGATTTTATATGTAAAACTAAAAAAAAATGAAAATTTTGCAAAATATTTGCTTTATATATTGACACCGCAAATTCTATGCCGTAACCTGGTATGTCTATGTAAACAAAAAGACACGGTAAAGTTTTCCCTTATTAGTCTCAGTATTCCAAGACAACTTGCAGACTTACTGCTTTAATTTTACAGCACTGTCAATAGGGCATGCCAGCATGCTTTACTTTAGCCCATTATCAATAGGTCAAAA
>JAIOTL010000131.1 GCA_021106775.1 Planctomycetota bacterium
CGGTCGAGTTTCAGGTGCAGATTGCCCCATTCGTCGACATTCATGATTTCTGCGGTAATGAGTTGTTTTTTCTGCTTATAATATTCCTCGTAGATGATTTCCCACTCCGCCTCGCGCAGCTTTTGTATCATAACCTGTCTTGCAATTTGCATGGCACGTCTGCCGAGTTTGCGCAAGTCGATTTCAAACGGCTCATCTTCGAGAACGTAACGATTTTCTACGATGCGTATCACCATTTCTTCAAGGTCTTCGTCGTAAACTTCTTCTTCAACTTCCTCTATCTCCGCCTTCAGGAAAGACATTAAACCGGTTTCTCTGTCGATTGTAACTTCAGGATCCACCTCAAGTTCGAACTGTTTTGCTACCGCTTTTGCGATGGCGAACTCAAGCGCGCCGTAAACAACATCATCGTCAAGCTTTTTCACGCCTTTTAGCTCTTGAATCTGACTGAGAATTTTTTGTGGATCAAAAGGCTCTTCTTTTTTTCTTCTACCCATAATATCACCTTTCACGGCATGCTTATATTTTTCGAACTAGATTGTGTTTGAAAACTCAAAAATTGTCATTCCTGCGAAAGCTGGAATCCAGATAATATACTGAATATCTAAGATTCTGGATTCCCAATCAAGTTGGGAATGACACTATAAGATATTTTTCAAACACGCCAAATAATGCCATTGCGTAAATAAAAAAATGGTCTAAAAAGACCACTGAACAACGGAATTTTATCATAGAAAACTGTAAACACAACGAATTTCATTTTTTATTTGGTTGTGATGAACAATTTCCGCACAATTTAACGTTTCATGGCTTCTTTCTTGAGAATTGGCGGCATCTTTTCGATTGCATAGCGAAGTGCGGTGCGTGGCATTTTATCGCGTCGGGAGAAGACAAACTCGAAGACCGCATCAGTGTTGAGATTGCTGATTTCTTTGAGAAGCCAGCCGTAACCCTTTTGCACAAGGTCATCCTCATCCAATAATAACAATTCTGAAATTTTGAAGGCATCCACATGATATTTATCTCGTCTTACAGAGTAAATCAGAGATACCGCGGATGCGCGACGAAGCCATCGATTATTGCTTTTCGTCCAGGATGCCAGGTTTTTCACAAGTGTTTCATGCATAAATATAAGATAACCGAGAGCATGTCCGCAGAAATCATCACAATCCGCCCACGATTTTACATATTTTTCAATCCAACTTTCAAAAACATCGAAATCTTCATGTGTAAAATACTTCTTCTGCCGATATGTCCAATCAAATGCAATTATCTTCTCCTCGCTGAAGCCCGACTGCATCAGCTTTTCACAAATTTCGTAGATATCCGATTTCTGCATATTTTTTACATGTTTGTAAAATTCCGATGAAATTTTGCGCACATCAGGCACTCGAACACCGTGAAGTTTCACTTCATTCTTGAAATATTTTTTCGCACCTTTTTTGTAGGTTTTGTCGATTTTGCTTCTCAGCGCATTTCGTATGTCTTTAATTATCATCTGATATTCATTCGCTTATCTATCTACGTTCGCATCCTTGAGTTTTTCAGTGTATATTTCTGCATTTATGTTTTGTTCATGCAGTTTGTCGAGAAGTGTTTTAATCTCTGTTGTAGCCATAATTTCCTTGTTGCTGAGAATTTTTCTTGCCCAAAGATTTTTGTACAACAATTCAACCTCGTCCTCAACAATATCTGATGGATTTACCTTTGCACCTTTAATCTTGGAGTTTTGCATACCAATAACCCGTGCAAAAATATACGAGGAATTAGTCTTCGTGTTTCTATTTTCATCCGGTCGCGTTTCCTTGCCTATTTCTGACATTTCGAAGTAGGGAGTGATTTTCATGCATTTATTAATAAAATCTTTGTCACTTCCACCGTCAGATGCAATGTCAATTATATCGCTTTTAAGATTCACAAAATTAGTTTCTTTTACACTAACATCATGTTTTTCTGCGATATTATTAATAATTACGTTAGCAAGCTGTCTTTTAATATTAAAAATAGCTTCATAGTCGGCTTTTGCAAATTCCTGTTTGAACTTGTTTAGCAGATCCTTGTCATTAGTGTATGTTTCCGCAAGACCGAGGATTTCATCTGTTTTTGAATTAAGAATCTCATCAATTGCAGTATCAATCTCCAGCCTTATTTCACTGGCGTATTCTCTGGCAATATCCGACACGCTCTGGTCAATATAATCCTGAATCATTTTGTCCTGAACATCTGCGAATTTCGGTTGATTATCTTCTACTTTTTCTTCAAGAAAAAGCATATAAACACCGATACCAGTAACGCCAATAGCTTCGGAATACGACCCAACAGTCAACTCATTTAATACATCTTTGAATTTCTTGCCTTGTGCTGAATTGGTTTGGTAGTCCCAGCTGCTCGAGTTCACGAGATAGGGCATATTTTTCATAATCCAAGGGTTATTGCTGATTTCATCGATAGTCATTGCTGATTTGAATTCGTAGGGCGGAACTCCAGCACCCCACATTCCTTTAATCGAAACGCCGGAATAAACCTTGCTTAATTCAATCTCATGAATAGTCAAACCAAATTCGCTATACTGGAAACCAGTAATTTTCAAATTTAGCAGTGCTTTTGGTGGAAGTTCCCTAGAAAGGTTTTTTGCTTTTTCACCGATTTGCGATTCAAATCTTTTCAGCTCGATTTCAAGATTCTGAACCTCAGAATTAACTTCATCTGCGATTTCATTAACCTTCAATCTCGTGCTAAAATCTTCCATTATTTGTGCTATTCCCTGCTTAAATTCATCGAAATAAGCATCAAGGAATCCCTTTGACACGCTGAAGTCTTTTCCGAGAGATTCACTTAGCAAAGTTGCTTCACGAAACGCTTCTTTTAAATGTTTAAATGTTTTCATAAGCTCAGCACGCACATTGACAAGCAACTCAAGCCGTCTCTGAATAATATCCCGGTTTTTTTCCAGTAATTCAACCCGCATCAATGCAGTCAGTTCTTTTTCGTTTTTTACTCGCGAAATCTCAGTATTCAAGCTTTTCAGCTCAAAATTTGTATCCGCAATGAGGTTATCCACGTTTGAATAAGGATTGTCCGTTAGGCGCAACTCAAACAACATCTGAGTTCGCTGACTCTCTATGTTTTTCCAAGCATAAATCAATGCTTCATTAATAATTTCCATGCTTATCTGAGTCAAAATCGCTTTGTCATCTTCGTCGAAATTAATCGAACATTTGCGTTTTATACTCTCAATTTCATCGTTAATCGTTTTGTTGAATTCATCAAGCACCAGAAACAACCCCTTGTTATTCAGTCCACCGAAGAAAATTTCTTCAAGCTGCTTCATCGTTCTCAAAACTTCATCTTTATTTTCCCTCTGTTTATCAAGTGTTTCCTGGTTTTTCTGGATACGGTTATCAATTTCATCCTTGAGTTTCTTGATTGCCGCTGCTGCAAATTTCGGTGCTGCAAGCTCGGTTACAAGTTTCTTCGCTTCATCTTTCACTTCTTCATATTTCTTATATTTTAATTCCTCGGATTTATTTTTTTTCCATTCGTCCCAACCCTCAACAGGTTGCTGTTCATTCGGCTGAGTCTGAGCATCGTCAGCATCACCACTCGGAGTATCAGTTTCGTCATTTGCATGCTCTTTAATCCACTTTTGCTTCAGAGCGTTAACTTCATCAGTAATTTCGTCTTCGGTTTTGTCATTCACGAAAAATACTGACTTATAATGCTCAAAAAACTGTTTGATAATTTCGTCGGGTATTATGACATAAGGTTTCAAGCTTTCGAACTCGGATGTAATGACTTTCAGTCTATATTTTGGCTCCGTGAATTTTTCATCTTCTGACTGCAGTTTCTGTCTGTAAATTTTTTCGAGTGGTCCAACGAATAATTCGTCAGCACTCTGGAGATTGCTGGATTGCCAGAGTTCTTTTTTGAGAGCGATTCCCGCGATTTCGTCCGCAAGTTTTTCTTTTGCTCGCTTAAGAACCTCAGCATGGTCAGAGTTTAAGCGAATATACTGAAGTTTTAACTCATTTTTGAAGGCGTCGATGTTTCTTAGAATGTCTTTTCTGCTTATCTTGATATTCCCCGAAATTAGCTGATCCATATATCTTTTTACAGTCAAACATTCCCTGATAATGTTTTCAAAATCATCTTCATCCATCTTCATATCGTTGCTTAACGTTGATTCGTATTCGTTTTCACGCTCACTAAGCTCAATCTGCCACAGTTGACTCAAATTTGCTCTTCGCGATTCCACCTCCTCAATATCAATTGTCTCATCATCTGTTCCCGCATCTTCACCTTCAGTGTTTTCATCACCACTCTCTGCTGGTTCAGGTCTTGCAGGTGGTAATTGAGGCATCTCAGGACTTCCAAGCAGAACCTGTCTGGCAATTTCCCTTACCGCATCATCTTTTACCATTATATTGTTTTTCTTGGCTAATTCGAAGAGAAGGATATGATTCCAAGCAAGTTTATTGAAAAACAACTCAGAGGTCTCCTCATTTTTCATACCAAGGTTCTCATTCTCAATTGTTTTGGCTATATAATCGATGTAATACGAATCGCTATAACCGCTTTTAAGCAAGATTTCGCCTGTACTCGATTTAGTCGGCATTTTTGAGAAAAGCAATGATTTTGCGTCAGTTTGACGTGAATAAACTGTTCTAAAAAAACTATAATATGAGTAAAAATCGTTATATTCGACGGTTTTATCTCCAATTATACCCATAGGTGGATTTTTTTTCTCGGTCATATAACCGACCACTGCAACCATAGCACCACTCATAGTGAATGCGAGTGCCAGTGCGAACAGAATCGCGATAATGGTATATTTCTGCCATTTAGGCAGGCTTTTAATATCAGTCATAGGGCTTACTTTTTTTGCCACGTTTTCTACTCCTTTATTTTGTTCTTTTGATATTATTACGTTGATATGTAAGACTTTGATGTTATTCAAAGGTATAACTTATTATTACCAACATGAGAAACTACACTTTTAACCAAAATACGCCATGAATATCAACTCGTTTTTGCATTTGAGCGCATCATTTCTTAAAATCTCCTTTAAATTTTGCATAATGAGCATATGAATAAAAATCTAAACAATCTAATACCGACTATTATCGGAACAGCGGGCCACATTGACCACGGCAAAAGTTCCCTTGTAAAACGGCTTACGGGTATCGACCCTGACAGATGGGAAGAAGAGAAAAAGCGCGGAATGACCATCGATATTGGTTTTGCCGAGATGTCGCTTCCATCTGGCAAGCTTATCGGCTTTATCGATGTTCCCGGACATGAGAAATTCATAAAAAATATGGTTGCCGGCGCGACGGGCTTTGGAATCGTTCTATTTGTCGTAGCTGCGGACGACGGAATCATGCCACAATCTCTGGAACATCTGTACATCATGGATTTGCTTGGCATCAAAAAAGGCATAATCGTGCTTTCAAAGACGGATTTAATCGAAGACCCTGAATTAATTGAGCTTTTGCACGATGAGATACATGAATCCGTTGCCAACACTTTCCTTGAAAACGCGCCGATTTTAAATTTTAGCGCAACAACGGGTGAAGGTACCGAAAAAATTCTGACAATGCTTGATGACGAGATTGAAAAACTTGATATTTCAGACAGTGCAAGAGTTTTTCGTATGCCTGTGCAACGTGTTTTCAGCTCAGTCGGCTTCGGCTCAGTTGTAACAGGCGTTCCAAGCGACGGGGACATTAATATTGGTGATGAAATCGAAATTTTAGGGGTAAAAGGTAGAACCAAAAGCAAAATCCGCGGTCTGCAGGTTTTCGGACAGAATGTTGATTTCGCCAGATTCGGACACCGGCTTGCTCTCAATGTTCAGGGTGTCGGGACAGACAAGCTTGAACGCGGTGATTTTATCGTCGCTTCAGGCGCGTATCAAACTGCAAAGATTTTCTCAGCATGGATAAAAATACTCAAAAACTGCCAGCTTAAAATTAAAAACACGCAGAATCTGTCAATTTATATCGGAACAAATAAAATTATTGGCAAAGTTGTGTTTTTATCACAGACAAAGTTTCTTGGTTCAGGTGATGAAGCATTTGTTCAGCTTAGGTTCGAATCTGAGATACATTCTTGTGTTGGTGATAGGCTGATTATTCGAGATTTTTCAAACCAATTTCTCATTGGCGGAGGAGTCGTGTTGAAATTGAGCAACAATAAACCACGAGGTAAAAAAGAGTTATTTGTTCAGAATCTGAGCAATGTTATGGAAAAGATTGATAATCCAACAGATTTGATAGCAAGCTATATTGCTGACAAAGAAAATTCAATTATCTCAATCAAACGACTTATCGCGGAATTCGGATTCAAAAAAGATTACGCACATCAGATTCTAAATGAGCTCATTGAGCAAGAAAAAGTGATGAAGGATGGGAGCAATTATATCTCCACAGCATATTTCACAAACCTATCGGAAGTGTTTTTCAAGGTGATGATAGCAGAAAACAAGGAGCATCCGTTCCGTTATTGGCACAGCAAAGCACATATTCTGTCGCGCATGAGAATTTCGAGTGATATTGGCGAAACAATCGTTAAATACCTGCTTGCAAATGAAAAAGTGCAATCGAAACAAGGGAAATTGCAGCTTGCGGATTATTCTCTGAATCTTGATGGAAAACAGGAAAAAATCCTGAACGATGTGCTTGAAAAGATTATCAAAGACAGGGCAAAACCCACGCTTACTCATGAATTCGAACGCGATATGAAAATTAAAAACGCATCTGACATCCTTGAATACTGGGTTTACCGTGATGAGTTAGTTCAGATTAATCAGTCCCTGTTCCTTCGAAAAGATATTGTTGAACTGATGAAATCAACAGCCATTGACCTGCTATCGAATCAGGAATCTTTCAGCGTAGCGGAATTCAGGGAAGGAGTCGGTACAACCAGGAAATTTGCTATGCCGATGCTCGCTTACATCGACAATCTCGGACTTACTCGACTTGAAAATTCAGTGAGAATCCGCGGCGTAAAATGGGACGAACTTGTGAAATAAGTTTCAGATTAAAAAAAACCCCGGAAATCCGAGGTTTTGTATTCGATTAAGATGTCAATGGTTTGCTATTCAACGCTCCAACCAAGTGCTTTGAATTCATCAATCCAACCCAAAACAACATCGGCAACCAGCTCAATTGTTTCATCATCAACGGCTTCACCGTCATCTGACAATTTCGAAATCCTGAAACCATAGGTTTTCTTGTCAACTCCCGAAGTTTTATCGAAAATTCTCATTAGAGCCTTGTTTGCTTCAAGAGCTGCATCCGCTGAAAGTTTAGACTTAAAGCCGTCCTTAGCACCTTCAATGATAATGTTGATAAGCTCAGCAACAACGTCACGATTTTTGTCCTCTGGGTTGAATTCCCTACTTGCTTGAAGTTCACCATTCTTAATCGCCGAAATTTTCATGCTGTAATCACCACTAATATTGACATTCTTAATTAATTCCGGAACTTTTACATAAGATGCATCGGGTCCAACATAATCACCTTCTTCAAATTTTTTCGTTTTAACTTCATCTCGGTGATGCCATTCCTCACGTGTTACCGGAACATATTCTGGGTCAAGAGCCTCTTTTTTCTTGAAAGCAACCCATTGTTCTGGAGTGAAATAATAAACATACAGAACCCACAAACCTCTTTCTTCATCTGGAATAGCAAAATTATTGGTTTTAAAACCCATCACATCTTCAGGCAATCCACCTATATTGACAACTTCCCATTTTTGTGTTTGAGTAACAAATTTCAGTTTAATAATCCATTGGCATTCTGAGCCGATTTCACCTTTGGGCGTGAGTTTCCATATGCCGTAGCCGACATTATGATCTAATCCTGAACGTTTATTGTAATAATTGACATCGCCCAAATCAATTGAAACATTGAAGTAGCCGATTGCTTTCTTTAATTCACTCATGTTGAAATATTCTTGGACTTTGTCAATTGGTTTTTGAGCGTTAGCAGCAACTTTTACCCAATCGATATAACTCTGGAATTCAATATCGTTACCGGTTTGGATTGCATTCATAAAACCGTCAACAACTACTTTTACGGTTTTGTCGTTAAACAAATGTCGATATGCTTTGTATGGGTCTTCAATGACTTCCTCGACTTTTTCTCCGGTTCCAGTATTTTCACCGCCCATTAAAGCAAGCGCAATTATAACAATCACGACGAGAACACCTGATACTATCCCCACAATCAGCATTGTATTGTCTTTTTTGGGTTGAAATTCTTCGAAATCCTCTTCTTCGTCGTAATAATCTTCCCTGGGTGCTTGTTTACTTCTTTGCGCACCTCTGGCAGCAGGTCTTCCACCGGTATTTGCCATTCTACCTTTAGGTGCAGGTCCGCGAGCTCCAGCTTTTCTAGGTGCAGCTCTACCTGCGGGTTGTGCTTCTTGCCTGGCAGCAGGGCGTTTCTTCGGATGTCCACCACCTTGTGCTCCACCACCTCTTTGTGCAGGACGTGCGCCTGCTTTTCTGGGTGCGCCAGTCTGTCTATGTTGAGGTTCCTGTCTTCTCGCGCCTTGGCCAGCAGGTCTTCTCTTTTTTGCGCGTACTCCATGTGCTCGAAGCTTAGCGTCTGCAGCCTCAGCAACCGCTTGCCCCGTATCATACTGGGATGCAGCAGGTTCATCTGAAAGTTCAATGCCCAGTGTCGGTACAGTTACCAAAGTTCCACAGTTTGTACATGCAAACTGAACACCGGGTTGATAACCTGTTGCGTCGTATTGTGCGCCACAACTTTCACAGGTTACTATGTTTGACATTGTTCCTCCTC
>JAIOTL010000110.1 GCA_021106775.1 Planctomycetota bacterium
AAATCCAAATGTTTCAAAGCATATCTGTTCAATTTTCCATCATGGTCACAAAATTTCAGAAGTAAGTTAAATCCTTTAATTCTATTGGATGTATCGTCGTTTATATCAAGATTATTCGGATTATTTATGATAAATTCAACATTATCAGCAAAATCTACATCCGGACCTAAATTAAATAAAGAATAAGCCAGGTAAAGTTGGGAATGAGCTTTGATTTCCTCAAAGCTTTCATATGCACTGAGAAGATATTTAAAAACTATGGCAGCATCCTCGAAAGCAAGGTCTTTGATAAACCATTTTCCCATTTTAATAGCTTTTCTAGCAGTATCAATATTATTAATATTTTGTGTTACGATCTTCACAAACCACTCTTTCGCAGCATCTTTATTATCAATATTATTGTTAAAATCGAAAGCAAAAATTGTATAATCAAAAAGGTCAATTGGCAGACCCATGTTTGTTATTTTATCGTAGTATTCAAACCCTTGACTTAGTTTTTTATTAATACTTGTTTGTTCTTGGTAATTCTCATTATTATTAGTAAAATTTTCGAATGAACTAATCTTCTTTTTGAAATATTCAAGTTCATAATTCATCATTGTTTCGTTAATTTCAACAATTTCTCTTTTCAATTTATTGACATGCAAATTTTGATGATGAATGTATTTTTTATCAATTAATTCTTGTGTAATTTCAGTGATTTCAGATTTTGCATCTTTTACTTCGGATTCATTATAAACACTATTTGAATAAAGTTTCCCCTTGATTATCAGTAATCTATCTAAACTTGCATTTACAAAACCATCAAAATCAGTATTTTTGTCAGAAACAATGTAAAAATAGAAAACCAATGAAACAATAATTAAGAGAATTGCTGCTGAACCAATATATTTTGCCGATACAATATTATTATAAATATGATTAGTAATATTTTGTTTACTTTTTTTTCCAATCGAATCATTTTTCACACTATTTTTTACTCTTATGAAATATGAAACATTATTATTATTCCTTTTCTTCCTTTCCTTCTCCGGCAATAGATCTTGTTCGTGTTGGAATTTATCTAATTCCAATTTATCATAAAGAGTTAATTTCGATGTATATTTTTTAGATTTCATTTGTATCCTCACTAAATCTTCTAACGATATTATTCAGCTCATCCTTAATGCGCTGCAATCGCTTGCGCAAAGCACTCTCAGTAGTATTTACACTGGAGTAATAATTATTTATTAACTCTTTATATTTAGTTTTATTAAAATATTTATCAAAAAATGCGATCCTATCAATACTATTAATAGAAAATAAATATTCCAATATGTTTTTGAAAATATTTTGACCGCACCTGTTAAAGCAGATAGGTTTAATTTCAATCACATTCAAGAGTTTAATTAGCATTTCTCTAAAACTATTGAAATTCTTATTACAATTTAGCAACAAATCCATTTCCTTTATTGAATCTTTGTAATCTGAATTATTAATGATATTGTCTATCTCGCAATCAAGCCATACGTCCAAATTATCATTTATCTCTGCGGAATGCATCGAGATACTATTTTCGCTATTTAAATTATTCAACTTTGCTAGCTCCCGTTTATTTTTATTAAAATAACCACATATTTCATTTTTTGAAATTTGTATAAAATAACCAAGAGACTTAATTTTACTGAATTTCTTATTCTTAATCACTTTGACGCAAATATTTTGAAGTATATCGTCAGTATAATCAGAATTTCTTACAATTTTAAATATATAATTTCGGAAAAAATCGATATTCTTAATAAAAAGTGCGTAATATGCAGTCTTATTTTTTTGCTTATTCAACATCTCAAACAATTCAGAGTCGTCTAACTTCATAAAATTATTGATTAATTCATCCCGTTCGAAATGATTAAAATCGGAAGAATCCGCAGATGTATTGGCGTTGCTATCATTATCGATGCTTGTCATGATTGCCCCATGAATGCATATATTCAATACAATACAATTATAAATCACAATCAAAAGCATGAATTACACCATTTTAGTAGAAATTTACAAATATTATTCTTCAAACACCAATTTCCATAAATTTAAACTGCAAAATTCAAATTTTGTGACACATTTTGTTTAATATCTGCTAAGTACGAGAATACTTAATTTCATATTAATAACTTACAAACATTGATGAACGTTAATCTTTCCAACCATATAGCACAAAATTTACCAATAATTTCATAATTACTGAAAAATTTATGCAAAAAAGAGGAATTGTATAAGCTTTCACTACAGTAGCGTGAATGTTGTATACAACGTTGTCGTTTATCAATGAATTGCTTTCAGGGTTTTGAGGTTTATGGTCGATGACCAATACCATGGCAATACGGACAAACACCAGAGCCGCTACATTTGCGACAGGGATAATAAATCTGTTTCCTGCCGTTGCATTCTGAACAAGTTTCGTTTAGCCAGCCGTTTTTGCAGTTCCTGTTTCTACACGGAATCCTGCTGTCAAAGCAATTGGTACAATCCTTCTTTACATATCCCGATTTGCTCCCATGCCCACGAACACATGATGGGCAGTTGATTAATCCTTTGCCTTTACAATTGGAACAGCGCATGATTTTGTAACCC
>JAIOTL010000359.1 GCA_021106775.1 Planctomycetota bacterium
CAAGTGTAAGCGAGGATTCTCGTTCTATGCAATTTGTTCAAATGACGTTGAATTATGAAAAGAATTTCTTCAATGTTTAGCAGACATAACAAAATTTCAGTAAACCACGATAAATACTGCACTATCCTGGATTCTTCACTTCACTGCGTTTCGTTCTGAATGACAAGTTGCAATGTTGTCATTGCGAGGCAGAATAACCTGCATTTTATTTTCGCCCCTTTGTCATTCCCGTGAAAACGGGAATCCAGACTGATACAATGTTATATTCTTCTTCTTCTGGATTCCCAATCAAGTTGGGAATGACAGTTTTTTTGCATCCTTTACTACTTTCTTGACAAAGCACTAGGGCAAGCACCCATTTTTAATTTCGTACCTTTTACATATTTACAGAATTGCATGATTTCGAAGAAAAATCACTCACACACCGAATCTACTTCGCTTATCAGCTCACTTTTTCGACTCAACCACAAAGAGGGAGTGATAAACAGGATATATTAACAATCGAAGTATGAATTATTTAGTTTGAAACGAAAACAGGGGATTTTCGTCAAAGATTGTATTGAATATTGTCTGTATCAAGAAACGGGAGAATATCATGAAAAAACTTTTCCTTTTAATCATTTCAATTGTTTTTTTGGCAAGCACTTCTCATGCTGATATTGCCCCAGATCCGATTAATTCTCGCGGGCTCACACCCATCAAGGACACGAAAGTTCAGATGGTGAGCGAAGAAATCAAGGTTGAGCTAAATCCAGCATATGCGAAGGTTTACTGCAAATTCATCATGAAAAACACCGGTGGTAAGGAAACGCTTGAGGTTGGCTTCCCGAATATTAACCTTGGATATCATGGTTACAACAGAAATATCAAAGAGAAAGATTTGAAAGATTTCGAGGTCAAAGTTGGTGGTGAGAAGATTGATTGCATGCCAAAATTCAAGATTGATAAGAAATCCGAGAAAATTAAACCGAAAAAGGATGACAAATCAAAATACAACAAATGGTTTATCTGGGAAATGACATTCAAAAAAGGCGAGGAAAAAACTGTCGAAGTGAAATACAAACAGCCTTTTGGGCAAAAATATTCGGAAGGTATCTTTGGCAAGCGTTATTTTTCGTATGTTCTTGACACTGGGGCAGGCTGGCACGGCAAGATTAAGAAGGCAAAAATCGAGATTAAATTGAAGGATTTGACCAAGGAAAACGTGATTTCCGCTTCACCAAAGGGTTACAAGCTTAAAAGCAAGGAAATTCGATGGGAAATGAAAAATATCGAACCAACTTCCGAGCATAACATTCGTGTAGATTATAAGGCATACAAGGATTATTCATCTGCATTGAAAGCTCGCAAGGACAACATCAAAAGCTGGCAGGATGCTTGGGTTGTGCTTCATTGTGCAGTCAAAGCAAAGCAATTTGACGGTGCTGAAGATTTGTTAACAAAAGGAATTAAATTTTCAGACGAGCAGAAATGGGGACGCGAGAAGAAAGAAGGTCGAGAAATCGCGCTTTATCAACAGATTGCGAAAATACGCTATTTAATCTTCGAAGAGAAGAAAACTGATGAGAGTAAGAAAAATGCGCTTGTAGCGTTCGATAAACTTAAAGAACTCACGAAAAAGCTAATGAAACTTGATGACGAAATCGAAAAGCTGTTCATATTCAAGGGTTTTGACAAGGGAATTTACAAATGGATTATCGAAACTGACCTTTGCGATGAAGATTTTATTACAAGCTGGAAAGGTCCAAGCATGTTCGAATCCAGATGGAAATCAGGCATCAAGAAGGCAGCAGACACACCGGAAAAACCTGCTGATGCACCATAAAAAAACGTAGTAAGCTGATTATTACTCGTTAAGTGCATCGATTTTGCTGCGAATTTCTGCGATTTTAGTTTGAATATCCATGATATCTTCATTAATTAAATTGCGATTGCTGCTAATTTCATCGACCTTCGTTGTTGTATCCCGCTGCGATGCGTAGGTTTTATTCGCGATGTCATCAATATGAGTTTTCAGGTCAATAAAACTGTCTTTAACTTCACCGACTCGCGTTTTCACTTTATCAAGTCTGTTTTGCATCGTGGAATTTTCGATTTTAATACGACTCAACTCGTCTGTGATTTTTTTTATATCTGCGTCAGTTTTCGATTTCATCATCATTCCTGAAATGAATAAACCGATACCCAAGACGCCGCCTACGAAAAAAATTATTAACCAGACGACAGAAGAACCTGCTTCTTTAACTTTCGCGTCAGCATCGGTCATTTTCGGTAATTTGCTGGCTTTTTCACGGGCAGCATTTCTGTCTTTTAATCCTGCTGATGTCCGCGGCGTAAGCATCTTTTTCTTGGGTTTTTCCTCAACAATATCCTCTTTTTCAGGTGTATCCTCGGATAAATGTTCTTCAGCAGAAGTTTCTGAGCGTTCATCGACCTTTGGGGGTCGCTTTTTCAGTCTGGGTTTGTCCTGAATTCCTGCAGGAAGTATTACATTGAATTTTTCCGCACCAATTTGGATAACGTCTTTTGGATGCAGTATTTTGCGTTTGATTTTTGCGCCATTGACGAGTGTCCCGTTGCTGCTGCCCAAGTCAATCAATGCAATCTGTTTGTCGCGTATGAAAAGTCTGCAATGCTGAGATGAAACTCCCTTGAAATTCATTACAATATCGCAATCTTCATCTCTACCGATGATATATTCACCGTTTTTGTCTTCAATATCATATGCAAGGTCTTTGTTCTTTATCCCGATGAATTTCATTTTTCCTCGCTTTCGGATGCTGTTAATAAGTTGATTTCCTTGGAAGTATCAGCGAATTTTGCAGTTTCTTCTTCCTCAGGAATTATTCTCCTAGCAAATAATACAACACCGAACACTATTAATACAACCGAAACAATTGCAAGCCAGACAGGGATGTGTTCATCGTTGACATTCCAGAGAACTGTGTAATCATTGATGAAGGTATGTAAGAGAATCACAGAAGCGTTGTAAAGGATATGCGCTATCATCGAAACCAGCAGATTTCTCGTTCGCCAGAACATAAAAGCGAGCATGACACCGCCGATAAATGTTATCGGGATTTTGATAGGTGAAAAGTGCATAATTGCGAATAGCATTGATGAAAGGATAATTGCTTTCCAGCCCTTCGCGAGTTTTGAACCCCTGAAGTTGTTGACGAATCCTGAGAAAATGAAGCCGCGGAACAGGATTTCTTCGCAGATTCCGGGCAGAACCGCTAGAATCAGAAATGCAGTTACAATGTTAATTTCTGTGAAGAATTCATTGAGAAAGCCCGAATCTACAGGTACTTTCATGCCGAATATCTGCAGAATTTTCATCAACTCAATCATAAGCAAAGATAACGCAGGTATAATCAGAATTATCCCGATTAATGACTTGATGTTGATTTGTTTGACCGGAAAAACCTTTTTGATTTTGTGTTTATTCATCCTGACGATAATTACTGCAGGCAGCGCGATAAGAAGCACTTGAGATTTAATCATTGCTCTGATAAACGCTGTTGTACCTTCTTGAATCGCGTTTACCTGCCAGAGCTGCCCGATGAATATGAAAAGAATAAGTGAAATCAGGAATGCGAGAATTGCCGTACTGATTGATGGTACGTCTTTAGGAGGTCCGGGTGTTCGCCAGAATTTCCAATTGAGTTCTTCAGCCTCGCGGAACAGCACATCTTCGCGATAAAACACATCCTTTGCCCATTTTAAAGCTAGAAGCGCATAAAAAGATGTTGAAACAAGCACAATGAGGATATTTCCCCAATTAAGCGATGAAATTCCGCCTGACCCATGAACCGTGATATTTGTCATGATGTCGCGGAAAATTAGGGACAGATTAGTAATCGGTGTAATTCCCAGCCAGAAATTGAACTTAATACCTGGCAATAAAGACACCATGGATAAAGGGATTGCGACCATCATCAATGGCGTGATGTAG
>JAIOTL010000422.1 GCA_021106775.1 Planctomycetota bacterium
GCTATCAGAATCTTTTTCTTTTTCCTTGTCAGCATCTTCACCGTTTTTATCCTTATCCTTCTTGCTTTCCTCGAGTTTTCTCTCAAACTGGCTTAAAAGCTTGAAATATTCGTTGGCATATTCCTCATAGCCCTTTGGTTTTGTGTTGCTTCGTGCTTCACGAGTTCTCTCATATTCTTTCGGTGGCAACGGATTATCCCAGGCATTTCGGTCTGTAGGATTGGTTTTGCTTTTACCTTCTTCACCTTCAGACGGATCGTACTCTTTCGGGTCATTATCATTGGGTTTTTCGTTGGGATTCTTAGGTTTATCGCCGTCTTCTTCATCTTCCTTTTCCTGCTCTTCTTTTTCCTTCGCATCAGAATTCATTTTCTGCTGCATTTTATTCGCAAGCTTTATCAACTCCTTTAATTTGTCCTCAGAATCGAGCATTTCCCGGTTAGTGTTTTCGAAGATGCTCTGTAAATCGTTTTCGTCTTTAAGATATTTTTTCAACGCCTGTTTGAGAATTTCTTCCTGCTGCATAAGGTTTTTCAAGATTTGCGGATATTTTTTAATAAGCAGGTTTAGCCCGTCATCGGTTTGCAGTGATTTGCGTATCATTTTCTTGAGTTCCTTGATTTTCGCTGCATCTGCTTCAGGTTCGATGAGTTTTGCAAGCTCTGCGGGGTTATTGATGAGATAATCCTTTATGGCTTCAGGCATGTTTTCGGGTTTACCGTCCTGGGCAGCTTTGAGGAGTTGACGCAGAATTTCCGAGAGTTGTTCAGGTTCGAGGGCGATTTTGTTGAATTTCTGTTCAATATCGCGCATTAGGTCGATGATTTCGTTTATCATGGCTTCAACTTCTTCCGCACTTTGCGCTTGCACGTTTCCTGTTGTAAGGACGCCGAAGAATATTGTTAGTGTTAATGCTGTTGTAATCAATGTCTTCATTTTGTTCTCCTTATTTATTTCTATTTGTTTTGTTGTATTTAATTTCCTTCTTCAAACAGAGATTTCTTCAATTTGTCAAGTTGTTCCGCAGTATGCCCTTGCTGTGCCGACAAACGCTCATAAATCCTTCGCTGCGATCGTGTCATTTCCTCACGGGATTTCAAATTCGGGAAGCGTTTCATAAATTGCTCATGTTTTGCACGAAGATATTCTTGCCTGCGCAGAAGCAATTCGAGTTCTGCGGGGATGGGAACGAGCCTGGGTTTTGGCTTACCTCCACCTTGCTGTGGTGGTTGGGGTTCTTCCTGTCTGCGTTTGCGTTCTGCACGAATCGCTGCAAGCATATCCTTGAGACGTCTGAGAATGTCATCCTGTATTTCAATGACGAGTTCATCAACATTTTTTGTCTTCAACTCTGATGCCACATCCTTCATATCTATGCCAACCTTGCTCATTTCGTAAGCGAAGATTGGGATGCGACCTTTTTCAAGCTTGTCAGTAAGCTCCTCAGCATGTGAAGACAGAGATTTCTGTTGGTCAGCAAGTTTCCGCAGTTGCCGTGCAAGTTTGCGGTCGATTCTGCCTGCTTCCTCGGATTCAAGTTTAATTGAGTTGGTTTTCTGGTTAATCAGAATCTGGCTTTTGAGCATTTTCTCAAGCTCTTTTTCAACGTGAAGCAGGAGTTTGTCGTTCTGGCTTTTTTCGTACTCGCGCAGAAGTTTTTCAAGCTCTTTTTCCGCTTTGTCCAGATGTTCCTGAGCTTTTTTCTGCTTTTGCTGTGCTGAGCTTCCCTGCTGTTTCCCCAGATTCTGCTCGGATTCGCGCATTTTTTCCTGCGCTTTGTTAAGCTCATCCTCAGTTTTTGGGGATTCTTCCTTGAGTTCTTCCTTCAGCTTTTTCGTTTTTTCCTTGAGTTCTTTCTGCTCCTGCTGAAGTTTTTCGTATCTGAGTTTTTCCTCTGCGTTGAGCGATTTTTCCGCGAGTTTTTTAAGTTCATCCTTCATTTTCTCTAGGTTTTCAACAGCTTTCTCTTGTTTAGGTTCAGATTCTGAAGGTTTGCCCTGCTGAAGACTTTTCTTTGCCTGTCCCATGCTCTGAGAGGCTTTTTTGCCTGATTCCTGTGCTTTTTCGACCATTTTCTTTTTTTCTTCATCTTTTTCGGACTCAGCATTTTTACTAAGTTGTTTCTGAAGCTCATCTAATTTTTTCTTCAAGTTATCCTGTTTTTCAGACAATTCCTTGCTCTTCTTGTTGAGCATCTCCTCAAGGTCTTTTTTCTCTTTCTTCATATCTTCAATCGCTTTATCCAGGTTTTTCTCCGCCTGCTTCTGCGCAGTCTGCGCGTTTGAGGATTTCTGCTTTTTCAGATTTTCTGATGCTTTATTCATTGATTTTGTGGATTCGCGGGTGTTTTTAGCGGCGGATTCAGCATTTTTCGAGGTGTTTTTCTGCGCAAGTTTATCAAGCTGTTTTGCTTTCTCACCCGTTTTTTTCTCAAGGTCTTTCTGTTTTTCCGAAAGCTCGTTGAAAGCTTTTTTATTCAGCGATTTCTCAAGTTCTTTCTCAAGATAATTCTTGGCGATTTTGAGATTCTCAAGGGCATCGAGCTGTTTACCTTTTCCCTCCAGTGGTTTGAGTTTGTTCAGGAATTCCTGTGCATTGCTCATGTCCAGATTAGCAGCATTTAGCGCAATGTTGGCGTTTTCTCTTGGATTTACATATTCCGCGGTGCTTCTAAGAAGATTCCGAAGAAGCATTGAAAGTCGTGCAAGCTCGTTTGTATCGGGTGTTGCTTCAACGAGCAGCTCCTTTGCCAAATTATCTGCGAATTTTGCCGCATCATGAAGAGATTTTTCCAGCTCAGATGGTTTATCCGTGATTATTTTTGCCTTTTCGATGTGTTGTTTCAAGGCGTCACGATATTTTATGATGTTCGGTTTAGCGCTGTCCTTGATATTCTTTATAAAATTATCAGAAGCGTCAAAAGATGTTTGAAGCATCTGCTTTTCTTCGTCGGTGTTGCTGACAACCTCGATTGCATCAAGCTTTTTCATGATTATTTCAAGACGTTTTATAAGGGTTTGCTGCTCAGAGGCCTTGAGATTGAGGAATTTTACGATTGTGTCCGAAGCGCAAAGTTTGTCGAATCCACTGAGACTATCCGTAATCGCTTTGATACACAGTGAAACATCATTAATTGCCTGACGCGACGAAAAATTATTAAGCTGAGTAATCGCTGCCTGCATCGAGATAATCGCGGATTTCACTGATTTTGTGTTTCTCTCAATTTCCTTTTTCGTTGAAGCTTCAGTATTTTTATTGATGAGCTGATTAAAGTCGTCAAGTAGATTCGAGAGCGATTTTGAAAGGTCTTCTTGTTTTTTTGCATAAAGCGGGATTTCCGGAACATTGGATTTCATGATGTTCTGCATCTTTTTGACGACTGCGGCAATGGCATCACGAGTTTTTTCCTGATGAATGAGCGAATCCTTGGCATCGCCGATTGTCAGGAACTCAATAGCCTGGTCAATGTCCTGCTCGGAATCCTGAATAAAAGTCAATGCTGCTTTCAATTCTGCGTTATTTGGATTAGATTGCACAAGAGTTGACAGGTTTTTCGTAACTTTCGATATTAATGTTTTCAGTTTTTTCTGCGGTTCAAGGAGTTTTCCTGCGAGTTTGTTTTCGTCGGATGAACCTTCCTCAGCACTACGGATAGAGAAGATCATCTTGATGATACTTTCGATTTCCTTGATATCGTTGAAGGTTTTTAAGGTTTGATTGTTTATTTCCGCTTCGCTGAGTGATTTCGCAAGTTCGGTTTGAGAATTCAAAATCAGATTCAATTGCGAGATTTGTTGTTTCAGCTCAGCAATATTGGTGATTTCCGTGATTTGCGCGGACTGGTCGCGAATTAACTCCACAAGTGCTTTAAGTACGCTCTCAAACATACTTAACCTTTGTTTTTCCTTGAGATTTTTTCCTTCCTTAAGCTTATTTGTCGCGGCATTCATTTCGCTTTGTGCTTTTTTCAACGCTTCAAGCTGCTTGATTGAATTCTCGGTTTCCTCAAGCCTGGAGTTCATCGTCTGTGTTTCTTTCTGCAAATTCTTCTGTTTCTCGATGAGTTCCTCAACTTTTCGCATCATTTCCTGATATTCACGCGCTTCCGAGTGCTTAAAGGTTTGTTCTGTTTTTTCTTCGATTGATTTTAGCTCGCGCTTTATGTCAGCGAGTTTTTCAAGGGCTTCCTCGACTTTCTTTATTCTTTCGTCTTCCTGGAATTGCGAGCCTTCGTCGAGTGTGTCGAGGATTTTTTTCAGTTTTTCTGTGATTTCCTTGGCAAGCTGCATTGCTGCGAAATAACTTTTATTCTGAATCTTGATTTCGAGGTCATCCATGTCAACTTCGATTTTAAGTTCTTTTATCATGCTGATTGCGCGTTGAAGCCTGTCGAAGTTTGCTTTGTCAATAGGGTCGGTGAGACTTTTGATGCTGTCCTGAGTTTTCTGCATACGCTCAGCCAGTCGTTGATAATCGGTGCGAATTTGCCTTTGAATGCGGATTAGCTCCTGCCTGAGCTTCTCTTTTTCCTCGTCGGTAAGTTTTTTATCGTCCTGAGCGTTGATGATAGGAGCGAAAATGAGGAATAAAAATATAATTAAAACTAAAAATACGGAAAATCTTGCCATGGAACCTCCAACTTTTCAATTTTTTGTTTTTACTACAAATTTAGTACAAAATTCTTAAAGTAGCGGTTCAATTTTTCTGAATGTTTAATATTATATTGAATCGAAATCGGTAATAAATAAAAGTAAACCAAAAACATTAGGTTGTATTTGAAAACTAACTTTTTATGTCATTCCCAACTTGATTGGGAATCCAGAATCCGCGATATTCAGTCAATTATCTGGATTCCTGCTTTCGCAGGAATGACAATTTCTTGATTTTTCAAATACCGTCTAGCAACGGAGGATAAAATGACAGACAACAAGGAGACTTTTCAATTTCAAGCGGAAGCCAGGCAGATTCTGGATATGATGATATATTCGGTATATTCGAACAAGGATATTTTTCTGCGTGAGATGATTTCAAATGCTTCTGACGCGCTCGATAAAATTAGATTCCAGGCATTAACGGATAAAGAGCTTGAGGGTGTTAGTGACGATTTGCACATCAGACTCGATTTTAATCAGGAAAATCGGATTCTGAGCGTTCAGGACAACGGCATCGGCATGAACAAAGACGATATTGTGAAATTTATCGGGACAATTGCGAAATCGGGTACGAAGGAATATTTGAAAATGCTTCAGCAGGCGGAAAAATCGCAGATACCTGAGTTGATTGGGCAGTTCGGCATAGGATTTTACTCTGCATACATGGTTGCTGAGAGCATTCATCTGTTAACTCGCAAAGCTGGTGATACTCAAGCGTGGGAATGGGAATCCGGTGCTGACGGCTCATACACAATTAGCGAAGCAACCCGCGAGGTTCATGGAACAACTGTAACGCTGAGGTTGAAAGACCCGAACGAAGAGGATGGGCTTGCGGATTATACAAGTCGGTGGAAAATCGAGGAAATCGTCAAAAAATACTCCGATTTCGTTACATACCCGATAAAAATGCAGGTTGAGGAAGATGAATATCCCAAAAAAGAAGATGGTTCGGTCGATTCAGAAGCAAAACCGACAAAGATTACAAAGGATTTGACGCTTAATTCCATGAAAGCGATATGGACAAGACAATCCTCAGAGGTGAATGATGAGGAATACAACGAATTTTATAAGCATATCAGCCATGATTGGAATGCACCGATGCGGCACATCCTCTATTCAGCAGAAGGTACGACGGAATTCAAGGCACTGCTGTTTATCCCCGACAAAGTTCCGTTTATGTACAATTTGCAGGAACAGGAGCATGGCGTTGACCTTTACATCAAACGCATTTTCATCATGAGCAACTGCGAAAACCTGATTCCGCGGTACTTGCGTTTTGTACGGGGGATTGTCGATTCGGAAGATTTACCGCTGAACCTCTCTCGAGAAATGATTCACCAAAGCCGGATGATAAAAGTAATCAACAAAAACATTGTGAAGAAAATTATTCGCGAATTAAAGAGTATGCTTGAGAAGGAAAGGGAGCAGTACATCAAATTCTGGCATGAATTCGGCAAAATCCTGAAAGAAGGTATTTTTCAGGATCAAGATAACATGGAAAAGATTCTTGAGATAAGCCTGTTCAATTCTTCGAATTCTGATACAGAAATGACGTCTCTTGATGAATATGTATCCCGCATGAAAGAAGGGCAAGAGCAAATATATCTGATTACCGGACCAAGTCGTGAGATGGCGGAAAAATCGCCTCATGTCGAAGGATTTTTGGCAAAAGGTCTTGAGGTTCTGTATTTGTCTGACCCTGTGGATGAAGTGTGGCTGCAGAGCGTCAAAGAATATAAGGGTAAGAAATTTCAATCACTTGGCAAAGGGCAGGCAAAGCTTGACGATGCTGAGACCGAGGAAACCAAGGACAAGGAAGAAAAATACAAAACGCTGCTTGAATTCATCAAGGGCAAGCTTGAGCAGGATGTCAGGGAGGTTCGGCTTTCGACACGTCTGACGGAATCGCCAGCGTGTTTGGTCGGTGATGAATCGGATATGAGTCCGCATCTTGTTCAGCTCATGCGTGAGACAGGTCAGGATATTCCGAAGAGCAAGCTCATTTTGGAGATTAACGCTGAGCATGCGATTATTGCTGGTATGCAGACGATGTTCGAGCAGGACAACGAAAATCCTGTGCTTGCGTCGCTGACGGATGTGATTTATGGGCAGGCGGTTCTGGCGGAAGGAAGTCAGCTTGAGAAGCCGGCGGAATTCAGCAAAAAGCTAACCGAGTTGATGGTCAAGGTTCTCGGCTCAACAAAAGACTGAAAAAGGCGAAGGCATCAATTTAGCGATAGTTAGCGTTTTGCAGGCGTTAACCAGATAAATTCTATGTATTTTGCTATTAATTTGCTATGAAATCGATTTAGCACAAAACATGGACGAACTGCAATCATACAACTGCTTGTATCGTTCTTTTATCCAATTACACGCCCATTGCTGTAATTGAAGAAACGTTGCCTAAGGTTCTCGAAGGCAGCGTAGTCGAAGGCAATGATTTCTAAAGCAATACGTAACATGGTAGTTTCGAGAACCTTAACTACCTCAGAGACCTTCGATGCTGTTTCACTGAGAGACATCCCCTTGCTCCCATGACAAACAAGCATGCTTTTCTCTGCAAACTTTTCTTTGCAACTCTGCAATTATTCGATGATTTTTCCGCCCCATTGGAGACCATGCGGATGCGTCACATCAATCAAGTCGCATTTAACATCAGTTCCAATATTGTCATTTTCATATTGAGGATTAGCTAATTCATACTCCCAGCTGATTAAAATTGAACAAATTTGGTTTTTCCCATTTGCTTTCTTCTTAAATGAAATTGAGACTGAAACCTGATAATTAAAGATATTTTTAGGTTGTCCATTGTCGTCATATCCAACTTTGTAATTTGTTTTGTAGCTTATTTCATTTTTATCTACAACAATATCAGTAACACCAGCGTTTTTGATGATTTCTTTCGCTTTTGTATAATCCATTCCCATATAAATTTTTGTTTTTTCATCTTCAAGCCCTTCAATATTCATTTCACCATCAGAAACTGTTAGTTTGTCGAACTTGTATCCTGTTGCACCTTTATTGGACATTAAATCTTTTGAATTGCAGATTGTAATACCTACAACTTTGAGTGTGTCTTCAGCATTTTCTTTGTCGGCAGTAATCCATAGCGTAAATTCCTTGAAGCCAAAACCGAAAGCCTTAAAGTATGGATGTGGCTCTCCAACAATATACATAACATCACTGGACTTATATACTTCGCAGTTGAAGTCAAGCAGGGCTTCTCTTGCGTCTTCATAAGGCATGTCAACCCAGATTTTTAAGTCCTTTCCGCTGTCCAGCGAAGGTTCTTTGTCGGAGTTACTAAACAAACCGCATCCGCTCATGCTAAGAATTAGAAGTAGTAGCGATATTAATGCAATTTTCATAATTGCCTCAATTTATAAGGTTTTCGATTTGTAATATTGTAATACATTCAGCAACAAAATACATTTATATTTTTTAAGCTTAAATAATTATACACACAAAACCAATCAATGGAATTCTGTGATAATTTAAGAACTACGTTCGTCTTTATTTCACTCAGAATGACAAGTACATCCCTCTGAATGACACTGGGTATAGTATGTTGATAATGCAAACAGCCTTCCAGACTTACGATGTTAATATTCAAGGTCGAAAAAAAATGTGTGCTGGCACACTACCAGGTGGCGGAATATGCGCCGCCGTCAGCGAGAATAACCTGACCGGTTACATACATCGAATCTTTGGTCATGAGAAACGCTGCCAGCTCTCCAATCTCTCCCGTTCGCGCAAATCTGCCCATAGGAATGCTTTCCTTGGCTAACTGGGTGATTTCCTCAACGGTTTTCCCGCTTGCTTTCGCGCGTGCTTCAAACAAACTCTCAAGCCTTTTCGTATTCGTCGCACCAGGTCCCACAACATTAAAAGTTATATTGTTTTCTGCTTCCCGAAGTGCCATTGTCTTGAAAAGACCGACGACAGCAGGGCGGATTGCGTTGCTGAGGATTAAGTTCTCCACAGGCTGTTTCACCGAGATGCTTTCGATAGCAACAACACGCCCGTAATGTTGATTTCGCATGAACGGCAGAACCGAGCGAATGAGCCGAACCGCTGGCATAAGCGTAATCTCAAAAGCATGCTGCCAGTCCTCATCCGTTACATCCGCCAGCTCGCCGGGCTTTGGTCCACCAGCATTTATAAGCAAAGCATCGATGCGCCCGAATTTGTCAAACGCTTCCTCAATCAGCCCTTCGCAGACTGCTTTTTCACTCAGATTTCCCGCATAAGTCTTGACTTCTACGTCGTATTTCTTCCGTATTTCCTCTGCGGTTTTAAGCAGGTCTTCCTTGTTGCGAGCGTTTAGCATCAGGTTGTATTTTCTCAGAGCAAGCGATTCCGCAACTGCACGACCGATTCCTTTACTTCCGCCACAAATAACCGCGTACATTTTTCTCTCCTAAGATTGATTATTGCTGAAAATTCTTATATCCGACAGGCATCTGAATTTATCATTATAATCGAGACCGTAGCCAATCACAAATTCGTCGGGAATTTTATATCCTGAGAAATCCGGATGAAAATCAACGATGCGACGCTCAGGTTTGTCAAGAAATGCAACGGAAATCAACTCTTTCGGGTTTCGCTCCAAGATGTATTTCGTTAATGCCTGAAAAGTTCTACCTGTATCAATAATATCATCGATGAGAACAATAACTTTGTTGTCAAGGTTGCCGAGTCTGCTCTTAATTCTTACTTCACCTGTTGATTTATCATCGACATAGCTTGAAACCTTTATCAATTCAATATTGTAGTAAGGATTATCAAGCGCTCGCACCAGGTCAACAAAGAAAAACACAACACCCTTGAGAAGCCCGACAAGAATGACATCATGTTCGTTGTATTTCTGAAGTTTGGCTTTGAGCTGTCCAGCAATTTCAGTAACTTTTGCGTTTATCTGCTCTTTTGAAAGCAGGATTTCGAATTTTGTATAATCACACATATCTGCTCCAACAAA
>JAIOTL010000419.1 GCA_021106775.1 Planctomycetota bacterium
ATCATTTTGCACACGTTCAAGTTTGATGCTCCGTACACGCTTTTTAGTTTGAATACAGCGATTAGAAACGCAGTTTCTCCTCACACGGATTTTAGACTTGCTCTGAAAGCAAACAGAGACGAGAAGCAGAATAAACCGTTTTCAGCAAGGTCATTGTCAAACAACGGCACTGGATTCAATTTTGCAAAAGAAATCGGAACTCCGATTCATGTTTTTGCTGATGAAATGCTCGACCAGACTTTTTACAACGATACAGTTTCGACAATATATCCTGGACTGATTTTCACAGCAAAACGCGGTCATATCAAGGAATTTCGCGGAAAACAGATTCTAACTGAGCTTGAATTTGACAATGGAGTTAAACGCGGATTGCAGTTAATTCCAGTTGTACAGGTCATTGAACCAACGGCAGCGGTTTCAGCATCGGGAAGCAAAACTGCGGAATATATTTCAGACGATGAATTTACAATCCTCAAAATAATGACAGCAGCGAGGGCGGTTGCTGCGGGTTCATCTCACAAAGATTTCAGATGCGATTTCGAGCTTAAGGGCGGTCAGCTTCAGCAGGTGAGAGGAAGTTCATTCTCTGCAAAATCACTTTCAAAAGACAACGGCGGATTCGATTTTATCAATGAATTCGGTGCTCCGCTTGAGCTTGGAACGGAAGATTCGATTTACACGACCTTCAGGAACGATGATCCATCAAACACATTGCATCCTTCGATTATTCTTATTGGATTCAGAGGTTTTCTCACTGAAAAAGGCATGAACGACCTGATAACAGCGAGGAAAGGATTCTAAAACATGGAATTAGACGAATTAGGAAACCTTGTTCATGATGTTGAAGGCACAATTCCGGGTGAACCGAATTATTACGGACGTCGGGCAAATGATAAATCGAATTGCTACAAATTTTTGTTCGATTCAATCCCGTTTATTCCACTAATTCATGAGTCTCAGTGGTGTGGAACCGTCCCAACAACGGGATTTACAGCAATTTTCACGTACACAGTGCCGAAACACAAGGTTGCACGCCTTCAGCGCATCGGTGGAAGCGATAATTCCGGCGATTATTCTGACATGAAATTCAGGATTGCGAAAAATGGAGACAGAGTTTCGACAATTTCAGATATTTCAGGGCATCCACACGGGAAATTATTCCCGCCTTCAGACATGATGGAGCTTGATTTGTGGTTTAAGCCTGGCGATGAGATAACTGTTGAGGTTATGGACAGCGGAGCAGGTTTAATCGGTGAAAGAGCAATCACAACATTGATTCAGGGCAGACTTTACAACAATGAAATCTGTTAGGAAGGGATTTTATGACAGATGCGCAAGATAAAACTCCTGAAGCCTGGCTGAAGGAAATTAGCGATAAAACAGGCTCAATCACTGGTGAAATTGATACAAATCTCGTGAAGATAAACGGGACTGCGATTTCAACTGACAATCCGCTTCCGACAAAGGATAAATCTTACAACGAAAGCACTGAAAAAAACAAAGTTGAGCTTGAAGGTGCATTAACACTGGAAAAAGGAACGGAATATAAATTTCACGATGCTGCAACGGTCAATTCATCAGGAAACACTGCGGATTACACCGCTTGCAGAAATTTCAAAAAGTTCATTTTTGCGATTAAAGCTACTTATGACAGTGGAACTCCTGAGATGACTTTTACACTCATGGAAAAAGTAGATGATTTTTCTGAGGAAAAAACAGTCAAAGACATTGCTGGAAACGACATTACACAGGCTTTCTCACATGCTTCCGGAACTATTGAAGCATTCTTCAAAATTGATACAGATTCTATGCTCACAGGCGTTTTAGAGAACCTATTTATTAAGGTTTCACACACTGCAGGCGCATATTTAGTTACTTCGGTCATAAAACCATACAGATAAACTTTCAACTTCATAGAAAAGGACATCAAATGACAGATTCAAAAGCAAGACTGACAAAAATTCTTGAAACAATCAATGTTTTCAAGGGCTGGAAGTGGCAAAACCTCGCAGTTCTGGCAATCTTTGCGCTTGGAGTTATCGCAATTCTTTCTTTTTCAGGTGTGATGGGTGCGGACGCTGAAAGAATCGATGCTCTGAATGCAAGAATTGAAGCTTTGAATTCAACAATCGGAGCACTCACAACCAGACTTGAAAACTATGAAAAAATACTCGGATATCGTCTCGATGCAATCGAAAGAAAAGTTGGAATCAATTACAAGGAGATTAATTCTGATGAAAAGAACGAATAAAATTTTTATCTCGATGCTACTTATTCTCGTGTTTTTGTTCGGTATTGCAGTTTTTACAGGCTGCGCGAATCCGCCTGAAACAAGACTTTCAGAAAGTATGCTGGATTATCACGAAACAATGATTCTCGAAAATCCAGCACTCACTCAGGAAGAAAAAGAACTCTGGCTTTTGCTGGTTTTACAGGCGAATAACATTGAACAAGTCGAAATTACTAAGCAAATTGAATATTTCAAGGTAAACGGGATTCTTAAGAAATTAGAACCAATTCAAAAGGAGTAAACATGTCTGATGCAAAGGAAAACGTTAGAAAGCTGATAAATGATGCCTTGTCGTCAAGGGTGATTAGACGGGATATGGCAAACTTGCTACTCGATTATATTCACGTCAAAACA
>JAIOTL010000102.1 GCA_021106775.1 Planctomycetota bacterium
CTCCTCAATTTCACGCGGATAAACGTTCTCGCCACCGCGAATAATCATGTCATCAACACGACCTAAAATCTTGAAATATCCATCCTCATCAACAGTCGCCAGGTCTTTAGTATGGAGCCAGCCGTTGCGAATCGATCGATTGGTCGCTTCATCCATTTTGTAATAACCCTTCATAATCGGGTAGCCAGTCGTAATCAACTCACCAGGCGTATTAGGCGGCAACTCCTCATCGGTTTCCGGATTGACAATCTTGATTTCCGTGTGTGGCAGAACTTTTCCAACCGTTGTAACGCGTTTCTCAATGTCATCATCGGTCAGGGTTTGCGTGATAACAGGTGAAGTTTCGGTCAGTCCGTAGCAGATTGTGATTTCCTTTGCATGCATTTTATCCATAACCTGTCGCATAACTTCCTCAGGACAGGTCGCACCCGCCATGATGCCTGTGTGCAGATGCGAAGTGTCATATTTGTCAAAATCCGGATGCTGAAGCTCTGCGATGAACATTGTCGGCACACCATTGATTGCTGTGCATTTTTCCTTATCAATTGCTTCAAGAACCTTCTGCGCATCGAAGATTTCGATGGGAACCATTGTCGCGCCTTTGACAACGCAGTTCAGCGTGGAAAGAACGCAGCCGAAACAATGAAAAAACGGCACCGGTATCAACATGCGGTCTTTTTCGGTGAGTTTCATGTTATCGCCGACGAAATTCGCGTTATTAACAATATTAAAATGAGTAAGCTGAACGCCCTTCGGAAATCCCGTCGTCCCCGACGTGTACTGCATATTGATAACATCATTGAAATGTATGGTCTTTTCGCGTTCGCGCAGGATTTCGTCAGGAATTGTCGACCCAATCGTCATGATGTCGGTGAAATTGCGCATGCCAGCATGCTTTTCATCGCCCATGAACACGACATCGCGCAGGAAAGGTAGTTTTTCCGTGTTGAAGCTGCCGATTTCCGCGTCTTTCAACTCAGGAATAACCTTGTAAACAGTTTCAACATAGTCAACATCTTTGAAATTATGTACGAGGAATAGGGTTGTTGAATCCGACTGCTTCAGCAGATATTCGAGTTCGTGCGATTTATAATATGTATTAACTGTTACCAGAATCGCGCCCATTTTGCCTGTCGCGAACTGCAAAAGCAGCCATTCCGGAACATTGTATGCCCAGACCGCAATTTTGTCACCCTTTTTGATACCGAGTTTTATCAAGCCCTTGGCGAGTTGTTCAACCTTTTGCTTAAATTCCTCATAGCTGTATCTTATTCCCCTGTCAACATAAACAATTGCGTCGTTTTTTGGAAATTTTGCAGCGGAATCGTCAAGAATCTGTCCCAGCGTCTTTTCAATTAACATTGTCTTCTCCTGGATATTTTAAACAAATATAAAAGCTGGAATAATACTTTATCGGATTCACAGAATCTAAGAAAATATAAGGTATTAACTGATTTGCAGGTCGAATTATTCCATTTATTCTTAAATCAATCCAAGAACCCAGTACGTGACTGCCTTTTGTATATGCAGGCGATTTTCCGCTTCATCAAAAACGTAGCTCCGTGGTCCGTCAATGACATCAGCGGTAACTTCGACTCCACGCTGTGCCGGCAAACAATGCAGGAACATGACATCATCCTTTGCAAGTTTCATCATCTCGGAGGTGATTCTGTATGGATCGAAAATCTCGAATCTTTCGTCTTTTTCGTCGTCTTTGATGTGATATGACATCCAGCTGTCAGTATAAACAACGTCAGCATCCTTGACAGCATCGTCAGCGGAATTCGTGATGTTGATTGAGCCGCCTGTTTTCTCAGCAATCGCTTTCGCATCTGCAATAACCTGTGGTTGTGGAACAAAACGTTCGCCTTCAGGTGAAGCGACCCAGACATTCATGCCTGCAAGCGCTCCGCCGAACATGATAGAATGTGTAACATTATTATTACTGTCGCCGACATACGTGAACTTCAAACCCGCAAATTTCTTCTCCTGCTCCCTGACGGTCATTAAATCTCCGACAATCTGGCAGGGATGTGAATAATTCGTCAGTGCGTTAATCACCGGAACATCGGAATTTTCAGCAAGTTCCTCGATATCTGAATGCTCAAACAAGCGTGCCATGATAACATCGACCATGCGCGAGGCGGTCTTCGCAGTATCACTGATAGACTCTTTCTTACCCATAGGCGAGGTCGAAACATCATAGTAAATTCCATGTCCGCCGCTCTGCGTCATGAGAGTTTCAAAGCTTACTCGTGTTCTCAGTGACGGTTTTGCAAAAATCATCAACATTGTCTTCTGCTTCAAAATGCTGCTGAATTTATCGGGGTTATTCTTGATTTCAATCCCTTTATCGATAAGAAAATTCAGTTCTTCTGCAGAAATGTCTTTAAGCGTAAGAAAATGTCGCATTGAAACCTCCGTAAAGTTTTCAGGTTAAAACTACAAACGGGATACTCAATATCATTCAGATTGAACTGAATCAAACAATAAAGCAGAAAATTGCGAAATTACTTTTTATTATCGATGTGTAGACAAGCTAAAATTTTCCTAATGCTGAAAAAATTATGTCCGCTTTTTAAACGGCATGTTGATTCTTGGTGCAATACTGGTTGTTCTGCGCGATTTCTCGATAATAAACCGCGAAAAATCCTTCTTGAACTTGCCAATTTCGCAAGCATGTTCAAAACTATCCACAGAATCATAAATATCGTGTGAAAACATTCTAATCATGCGGTTTGAAATCAGTGGCGTGATTGTAACGACGTATTTACCGCGCATACTCGCATTATAAATCTCAATTGCAGTTCCCATGCTCGCTTCCGGGATATATGCAACCACAATATTCGATTTCTTGAGCAATGAAAGCTGTTGCTCAAATGCTTTTGCAGTTTCCGTTACAGATTCGGTTAAGGATTTTGAATTCACAATTGTAGGACATATCACAATTGCACTCTGCCATGATTTTTCAATAACGTCTACAATCCGCTTGCGATAACATTGCGGATAAACATCATTTTCACGAGACCCGTGAACAATTCCTGAAACAAAAATCTTGATTTCGCTTTTCTTACTCATTTCATCCAACAAAAGTTTTTCTTCGTATATAAATCGGACATTTACTAAAGAACTATCACATTGAAATTATTTCTTTTTTTTTCGATTTAAAAAAAAGGGAGCATTCACCCCAAAATTTCTTTGAATAAACCATCACCGACCTTGTCGGTGGTTTTATGGTTTTACGACAACTTCTGACAATGTCATTCGTTGTCGTCTTTCCAGAGTCTACGCTGGTCGTCCCTAATCTGCTCATCTTGTTACGCTTTTACGTAATTTCTTATTACAGCACTGTTAATTCCAATCGTACAAACGAAATAACCTTTCGCCCAGATGTGCATTCCCCAGTTTTTCTTTATCAATTCAGGAAACTCTTTTCTAAGCCTTTCAGCACTTTTTCCTTTCAAAATCTTCATTACATACGCTGGC
>JAIOTL010000122.1 GCA_021106775.1 Planctomycetota bacterium
AAAAGGGCGATATCAGTGGGATTCGATTCGATTGAAATTGCCTGTTCTCGGCAATATAACCAAGAAAAGTACAATTGCACGTTTTACCAGAACGCTGGGTACTCTTTTTGCATCAGGTGTTCCGGTTCTTGAAGCGTTGGCGATTGTCAAGAATGCCATTGGAAACGAGGTTCTAACGAAAGCGATTGACCAAGTTTATGAGTCGATTCGAGAAGGTGATAATTTTTCCGACCCGCTAGCAGCATCGGAATTATTTGATGACCTTGTTATCAACATGGTTGATGTGGGTGAGGAAACCGGTGAGCTGGATAAGATGCTCCTGAAAATTGCCGACCAATACGAGATGGAGGTTGAGATTGCGGTTGATGGTTTAACTGCAGCGATTGAACCTTTGCTTATCGTGTTTATGGGTGGTTCTGTCGGTTTCATCGTTATTTCGCTGTTTATGCCTCTTGTCTCAATCATGACCAACTTGAACCCGGGTTAATCCCAAAAAATTCAGGAAAACCCGGTATGTTGACCGGGTTTTTTTTTAGATGTAAAAAGCCCGAGATGAGTCGGGCTTTTGTGTTTCATGGATAAAATTTTGGAATTTGTGAGCGGCGGTAGGACAGGCATCCCTGCCTGTCTCCCTACGAACATCTTCATCAATGACAGGCAAGATGCCTGTCCTACTAAAGAATCGCATAAAATTTAGTGGCGTTTGCGGAAATCGCGCATGAAAGCGATTAATTTATCAACTGCAGCAATTTCAACCGCATTGTACAAAGAAGCACGCATTCCACCTACGCTGCGATGTCCTTTCAAGCCGACAAAACCGATAATCTTCGCTTCGTTGCTGAATTCCTTTTCCAATTCCTCGTTGGGCAGCTTGAAAACAATATTCATCTTCGAGCGCGAATCCTTGTGGACTAACGGCGCATAGAAATCTGCATATTCGTCGATGATATCGTAAAGCATGGCAGCTTTCATATCCGCACGCCGTTTCATTTCATTGACTCCACCCAGTTTCAGTACCCATTCCATGTAAAGCTTGAGCATGTAGATGTTGAAACATGGAGGAGTATTAAACAGCGAATCTTTGTTGATATGTGTCTTGTAGCTGAGCATTGTCGGCACATCGTCCTGAAGTTTCAGGTCTTTGCGAAGGATAACAACGGTAACGCCAGCACATCCGAGATTCTTCTGAGCACCCGCAAACATAAGGCAGACATTGCTGAAATCGACTGGATAACTTGCAATATCCGATGACATATCAACAACAAGAGGTTTTCCATTTGTGTCTGGAAAAGATGCCCACTGTGTGCCGTAAATCGTATTATTCGTTACCAAATGCACGTATTTCGCGTTGTTGCTGAAATTAAATGTCTCAGGTAGCTTCATAAATTTATCGTTTTCACCCGATGCTGCTACATGGACATTCGCAACTCGTTTTGCTTCCTTAATCGCATTCTTTGACCATGTGCCTGTGTTGATGAAATCCGCAGTATCATTTTTACCGAGAAGGTTTAGCGGTGCTACATAAAATTGCGTTGATGCACCACCACCGACAAAGATAATCTCGAAATCCTCAGGAATGCTGAGAACTTTGCGGAGTGAATCCTTGGCTCCCTGGTGAATTCCCGAATATTCAGGGCTTCTGTGCGACATCTCCATGACTGAAAGCCCGGAATCTTGGTAATTAAGTAAATCTTCTTGCGCTTCTTTAAGAATTTCAAGAGGCAGCGGTGAAGGACCAGGACTAAAATTGTATACACGCTTTAATGCCATTGTACCTCCTCAAATGTAACCGTTATACGTTGTGGAAAAATCAGGGTCAGTATAATACATCAACTTAACTTTGCAAACCTTTTACCTTTTTTCTTGTTGTGAAAGAGGAATGACTCACAAGTTATTTGTGATACTTGCAATAGTGCCAGTAGAATAGCATGGAGGAGAAATATCAGCATTCTGAGCGCATCATATTCGCAGATTACATGTCAATTATTTTCATATCAGTTTTTAGAATGCAGTCATTTTCAAAGTTATAATATTTCCTGACTGTGGATGCGGTTTCAGGTCAAATACACGCATATTTTGTTTGTTATATTGAAACATGTTCTGAGCATTTGCTGGGAATGTGCGTCCGTGATCGGCAAATTTCAGATTAATCTCATTATTCACCGCTGCGATAAGCACCGAATAAGTCGAAGTCGGATTACCGTTGTAAGCATCGCGTGAAATATGAGTAACGATTTCGTTAATACAATTCTGCAAAACCTGGGTTCGCTGAGGTGTGAATGAATGATATTTAGCAATTGCAGCAAGAAACCAGAGCAAAGCTTCCTTAGTTTCATTCTGACAATTAAGATTCATCTGAAGTGGTGACGCTTTCTGCTGTTGCTTCTGGAACTGAATCTGTCCCGTGGGTTGCACAGTGAAAACGGTATAACATCTAGAACATTTGAAGGTTCCAGGCTGTGAAATTTTTAGTGTAACATTACAATTCTGGCAACTAATGGCTCTAGGTTGAAACACTGGTTTTTGAGTTCTTGTATCTGCAGGTCTTGATGCCTGCTGTGATGGTGGTGTTCTTCTCATTTGTGTTCCCTGAGCAGGTGCTGGTGCTGAGGGAGGAGGTGGAGGTGGTGCTGAAACCTGTCTGGTTGACTGTCTCGGCGCAGATGCTTCCACTTTGCCATTGCTGAAAAAGCTTATTGCTTCTTCTTCGCTGTTGAATATTTTGAAGAAGGCGTTTAAACCCAGCATATCGAAAACAACTTTGACTTTTGGATGTATCTTTACGAGAGCAAACCCACCACCATCTGATTCTAACTGGTCTGCAAGCCTTACTAATGAGCCAAGCCCAGTTGAATTTACGTATCTAATACCTTCCATATTTAAGATAAATTTAGAAATTCCATTTAACTGTAAATTCTCTAAATTCGTCTGGAATGTTATTACTGTTGAAGCGTCAATAGCGCCTGACATTGATACAAGAACCGAGCCGGGTACTTGTGGCAGCTCTTGAATATCAAATGAAAGTTTATCGCTCACACTCTCCTCCTTCTTTGTCAGGAAGCATTATTATATAAAGTTTTAATAAAAACGACACTATATTTTCAATCTTAACTTATAAAATGCCACAATCCATACAAAATCGCATTAATTCTAATCAAATAACTTATCTTACTAAACATTAACCGGTTTTGTAAACAGATTATCGATATAAGCTCTTCGGTTGTGAAGTAATTGGGTGCGAGAAGGAACTGGCAACGTTTAATTATTACAGTATATCAGTTTTATAATTGCAGCAAAGCAGATTTTGTAATATTCAGCATAAGAATCATTGAGGTTATTGCACCAACTCCGCCGGGAACAGGTGTAATTGCTGAAGCAAGATTTACCACACTTTCAAAATCGACATCACCTGTAATCCTCGTTTTTTCACGCCCTTCTTTTGTGAGAATCCTTTTTCCGTTGCTATCAGTTACTGGAACTCGATTTATTCCGACGTCGATAACAACAGTGCCGGGTTTAATCATCGAAGCGTCAATCAAGCCTGCTTTTCCAGTTGCACTAATCAATATATCGGAATTTGATGTAAAGTTTCTAAGGTTTTTCGTCTCGATATGGCAGACGGTTGTTGTTGCAGATTTCCCGAGCATCAAAAGACTCAAAGGTTTACCGACGATTTCGCTGTGCCCCACGATAACAACATTTTTTCCCTTCAGGTCAATGTTTTCACTTTCAATCACCCGCATTACCGCAGCTGGTGTACAAGGTATTATGTCATAATCGTTGAGTATTAATCTGCCCAGATTTGCTGGAGTTATGCCCTCGACATCCTTTTCAGGCACAATCTCAGCTTGAATTCTCGAAGCCTGAATATGTTCAGGTACTGGCATCTGAAGGATTATTCCGGTTATATCTTTGTCGCTATTCAGTCTTTCGATTTCCTCAAGGAGTTCATTTTCGCTGATATTTCCAGCAAAATCCCGTAAAGAAAACCTAATACCAAGCGTTTCACAGAGTTTCCGCTGACGTTTGATATACATTTTGCTTACATCGCATTGACTGACCTGCACTGCTGCGAGATGTGGCACAATTCCTTTGTTTTTCAGCATATTTACTGCTTCCTGCACCTGCAATCCGATTTCATCAGCAATGAGTTTGCCGTCAATAATCCGAGTCGACATTGTCAACCTCCGTTGTTTTGAATATAATATCAATATTCAGATACATCCTAAATAATAATTGAAATACGCCGATTTGTTTCAAAACATCAGAAAATTTTTGGAGGAAATATGCGTCTATTTTCAGTGCTAATCGTCCTTTTGCTATGTATTTCGTGTGCTACAACTCAACCACCGAAAAGTTATTATGGGAATTCGACTTCATATTACCGAAACAGC
>JAIOTL010000425.1 GCA_021106775.1 Planctomycetota bacterium
CTTCAAGTTCGTCAAAATCGGTTTTATTGCTCAATCTCAGATTTTTTTCTGATTCCTCAAGGAAATTCTTAAACTTGTCATCTTTTATATCATCGGAATCTTTGCTCAACGTTTTGACCATGCTTTCGAGCATAATAACCTTATCCTGAAGTTCTACGACCTGAGTTTCAAGGTTTTGTCTGTCTAAATCGAAAGCATGTATAACAAAAAACACTGCGGAACTGACCACAATTGAAATCATTATGAAAATAATGATATTACCTGTTGTTTTCATGTACTTTCTCCATTGTTCTTCATATTCTACATAATATATAGAGTATTGTTAGAAACGCTTGTCAGTTATGAGCAAAATTAGGAAAAACGGACCGCCAATCATCGATGTTATAACTCCGACTGGCAGCTCGCCTACTGGCATCACCGAGCGTGCAATTGTATCGCAAACGACAAGCATAACTCCGCCGACGAATATGCTGCCCAAAGTTATTCTGAATTGATGCGAACCCGTGAATTTTCGAACGATGTGCGGTGTCATTAAGCCGACAAACAATATTGGTCCGCTTATTGCGATTACACCCGCTGTCATCAACGACATCGTAAGAAAACTGATATTCTTGACTCTGTTCGTGTTCACCCCTTTTGTTGTGGCGAATTCCTCGCCAATTTGCATTAGATTGAGTTCCTGCGTCAGGTAAAACGCGCTGAAAATACCGAGAATTATCAACGGCAATACTTCGAAAAACGCATCGTACCCGCTAACCCCGAGATAACCGAGCATGAATCGCGAAAGCTCAAAGTTGCGAGATGGGTCAGATGTGTAAACAATAAGCTGAACCAGTGATGCAAAGAAGAAATTCAGCACAACACCTGCGAGCAAAAGTCTGCTGATGCTGAATCCTCTGCTCATTTTCGCAATTAGATACACAAGCGCAACGTCGAGAAGACATCCTGCGAATGTGAAAACTGAAACGATATTTATACCAAGCATGCTGAGAAACAGGACTTGCGACCCGCCGAAAAGAATGATTGCAACAGTTGCGCCGAAACTTCCGCCAGCAAGAACGCCGAGTGTGAAGGGTGATGCGAGAGGATTGCGGAAAAGTGCCTGAAAAACCGCACCTGCAACTGCCAGTGCTGCACCTGCGAGGAATGCGAACAAAACCCGAGGTAATCTCAGGTTGAAGAAAATGTAATTGGCGGTTGAATCATCATGAAAAATCTCGGAGACATTGATTGCAGTACTTCCGATAAAAGGTGCAGCGACGATGACTATGCCGGAAATTGTGAATAATATGAGCCAGCCGACTTTTGCTTTGCGCAAATTAATCTCCCGTTTTCACGTTCCGAGTTATCAGGCAGCGTAAACCCTCGGAAGTCTTGACAATGAACAAATATGCTGGCTTTCCTTTGCTTTTCGCAAGCTTTTCCAAGCCAAAATCCGCTGATTTGCAGCCATAACTCTTAACTGAGAAAGCATAACAATTCTTTTTGTGCAATTCCCGTTTAACTTCCGAATAATCAGGCTTTGTTACGGAAATAATTTCGTAATTTTGAGCGATTTTTGAAGGAATCAAGGACTCAGCAAGGATTAATGGATTGCCGAATTCGATTTTTGACAATTTATCGGATTTTTCGATTATGTCAGTGGGAATTAACTCAAGAGCGCGAAGTGCAGGTGCTGGATGTATCAACAAATACCCATCAACAGGCATTTTTACCGGCAAATCGTTTGTGCTTGCACTCTCTGCATTTACAATGAAAACTTCGACACAATCCTGTTTATACTTGAGCACCACCGCGAATTTCTGCCCTGAGACATTTTTCGAGTACAAAACGAATGTTTCCTTTATCTCATTTTTATATGAAACCGCGAAAATGTTTACATCCTCATCCCATTCAATATTATTTGCAGGTTGTGAAGAAAGTTTCATAAAGGTCGGAGCGAGTTTGAATCCGATGCTGCCGTTGTAATCCAGATTCTTCAATAGTTTTATGATTCTTGAGGGTGCAGGTGAATAATTCTCGATGTCAGGAATCCTCTTGCGTTCAGCCGTTCTTCGCGATGGGTCGAAATACATAAATCCGAATTTATCAATTTCTGTCGAATTGCTTAAAAATTGTGCTACATCTTGGTTAATACAACTGCATTCCCTGAGTTTTTCAAGGTTTTTTCGCATCAAAATGAAAAGTGCTTCATTCTGCTCAACCGCAGTTATTTTTGCTTCTTTTTCCGACACGAGAATCTTCTCAAAGCCGGGAATCTCAGATTTTTCCAAAGTTTCATCCTTAGAATGAAAAAAATCCACTGATTTCGCATCACAATAAACATGCGTTTTCCCCACAGATTCTGCACCCAGATAATGTGAATCAATTCCCAGACCCGCGCAACCGTCCAGAATTTCAGCATTTTCAACGTTTTTACCGCAGATTCGTGAAATAATTCTATGAAATATAGCTGTCGGGTGCGACGAAGCCTGTTCAAGTGCGGTGCGCTCGAAGAGCCAGCAATCCGGCATGGGCAATTTCGCTTTTGCACGAATTCTCTGAGTGTACATTTCCATCAATGCAGTTCGTTCTTCAATGCTGAATCCCGCATTCCTATCCAGAAAATTAGCAATTCGAAATTCATCTCTTACTATGAATTTCGCCTCAATTTCACGTAAAACGTCAATTGCGTGGGTAGAAACGAGAAATTCAGCACAATCCTTGTTCATCCGAAATCCTTTTCACTTGTAAGAGTGCGTATTTTATCAATAATAATTGCATCGTTTAACTTTTTTCAGTTTCTGCAATGTCATATGAATCTTCTGAAATTATTGTTCTGCGCGTGGTCAGTTATTCTGAATCGAGCCAGATTGTTGATGCAGTCAGCCCTGAGTTCGGAAAACTGAGTCTAATTGCAAAGGGTATCAGGAAACTTCCGAAAAATTCGGTTGGTTCACCTTTCGACCTGCTCTGCCATGCGAAAGTCGATTTTCGTGCAATTTCAACTGAAGGGCTCGAAGCAGTTTCCGAAAATATCGTTGTTTCATATTTTCCAGCTCTGAGAAAATCCCTTAAATCCTGGTTTGCAGGCATTCTCATAACTGAAATTTCACGTCAAATCGTTCAACCGCGCAATCCTGAAGGTAAACTTTATCGCGTTCTGCGCCGAACACTTTACGAAATCGAAGATGGAGCCGATTATCGCATCGCTTTGTTGTATTTTTTCTCCGGTGTTCTTGACGCTCTCGGGGTGAATCCGCTGCGAAAGCTCTGCACCAGGTCGAACCTTCCATTAATACAGGCACCGCGCGTTGCATGGATAATTAACGATGTTTCTGCATATCTCCCGAAATTTGCACCTGTTAACGAACGGGTTGAAATGATGCAGGGTAACACATACAAGGTTTTTTCAAAGTTTGCGTCAGGAATCAACAAACCACTTCGCAAAATTAACCTGCCTGAACGGGTGATTGTCGAGCTTTCAAGCTTTTTCAAGAAATTGATGGAAAGCACAATTGAGAGGAAACTGCATACGTTCAAATACATTCGCTGGTAGATGAATCAAGGTTTTCACAATGAAATTTACTCGACATCGGCAAGTTTGCGCTTGCGCTCCTCGAATTCGTAGAATTCAATAATATCACCAATTTTGATATCGCTAAAGTTCTCAATAACCATTCCGCATTCGAACCCTTTTTTGACTTCTTTGGCATCGTCTGACACCTGTTTTAAACTTGACAGCGAATAACCGCTTTCGGGGCTGATTTCCTTGCCGTTTCGATAAAGTCGCACTTTTGCATTCCTGCGAGCAACACCTTCGGAAACAAAGCAACCGGCAATATTGCCCAATTTTGAGCTGAAAAATATCTTGCGAATTTCCGCTCTTCCAAGTTTATGCTCAATTTTTTCCGGTGCCAATTGACCTTCGAGAACGCCTTTCACAAAGTCAATCAATTCATAAATAACTCTGAAATGTCTGATTTCAATCTGTTCAGACTTTGCAAGACGCTTGACTTCAGTCTCTTCAAGCACATGGAATCCGATAACTATTGCTTGTGCAGAAGATGCAAGGAGAACGTCATTTTCAGTAATCGCGCCAACTGCTGCCCGAATAATATTGGTTTTGACCTCTTTATTAACGAGTTTTCCGATTTGTGCTTTCAGAACCTCAATACTGCCAACTGTATCGCCTTTTATTACCAGGTTTACTTCTATAACTTCACCAGCCTGTATCAAGGAAAGCAGATTCTCTGCAGTAACCTTCGTTTTTGTGGCTTGTTCTTCGAGTCTGAGATTGATTTTTCGGGTATCAGCAAGTTTGTGTGCATAATTAATGTTATCAAGAACATAAAATCTGTCACCTGGTGACGGAGTATCGCTCAACCCGAGTATTTTTGCAGGATATGCTGGTCCAACAGTTTCAATCGATTTCCCTTTATCATCGAACATAGCCCGAATTCTGCCGAAAGTTTTTCCGGCAATTACAGTATCGCCAATCTTCAGCATTCCCTTTTTGATAAGGAATGTTGCGATTACACCTTCTTTTTCTGTCTTGTTTGACTCAATGACGAAACCTGTTGCTTTTTTATCCGGATTTTCCTGAAGGTTCATAACCTCAGCAGAAAGAAGGATAGTTTCAAGCAAGTCGTCGATGCCATCACCGGTAATTGCTGAACATTCGATAACTTCAGTATCTCCACCCCAATCGCCAGTCGGTACTAGTCCTATTTTCGCCAATTCTCCTTTGACTTTTGTAGGATTCGCGTTCGCCTTGTCAATTTTGTTGAGAGCTACTATAATTTCGACACCAGCAGCTTTGATATGGTCGTAAGCTTCCTTTGTGGTCGGCATAACTCCATCGTCCGCTGCAACAACAAGAATTGCAATATCTGTGAGTTGAGCACCACGAGCACGCATCTGAGTAAATGCTTCATGCCCCGGAGTATCGATAAATACAATGTCACCGCCTGGTCTGGTAAGTACGGATGCCCCAATGTGCTGCGTGATTCCGCCGTCTTCAGTCTTTGCAAAGCCAGATTTGCGGATATAATCAAGAAGCGAAGTCTTGCCGTGGTCAACATGCCCAAGCATCGTAACAATCGGAGGTCTTGTATGCAGGTTTTCCTCGAGGTCTTTTTCTTCTATCATTTTTTCAAGGTCATCCTCAAGGTTCTGCATTTTGCTGTGAACTTCCTGGAAATTGAATTCAATGTTGTTATCAGTGGCAATCTCGACAATTTCTTCTTCATTTAAGTAATCATTCGCCCGTTTCATAACGCCATCATTAAAGAAATGCGAAATTATCTTATTCATCTGAACGCCGAAAGCAGCACTGACTTCTTTAATAGTAGCAGTTTTAGCAAGTACAATTTCCTTGGGCTTGACGTTGATTGGTTCATTCTTTTTCGCGGATGAAAATTTTACTTTCTTCTTACCTTTGCGATGCGAATAATAACCATCTTCATGTTCCTTTTCTCCGATTATCCCGAATTCATTTCTTCCCCTACGCCTTTGTTTAACAGCTTTTTTCGGTGCTTTTTCGCCTTTATCATCAAATTTCTTCTCAAAGCCCTTCTTCTGCTTGCCAACTTTAGTTCTGTCTGTCTTAACACCTGTAATTTCCCCAACATCGCTATTTTTGACCTGAGGAGCATCTGAATCTATTTTGAAACCGCTTATCTTGGCAGGTTTTCTGAATTCGGTATTTTCCTTAAAATCGCGCCTCGGCTTAAACTTGTTGT
>JAIOTL010000382.1 GCA_021106775.1 Planctomycetota bacterium
CAGCGTGTCTGACGAGCAATTCATCGAGACTACCGGTCAAAACTGTTTATTTAAAAGCCTGTACCAAAGTGTCAAGCTGAAAATTTATATTTTTGCCTTTTCAAGGACTTTAATCAATCGCCATCTCTTTTGCTTGGACAAAGGACGGCACTCCATAATTTCGCCAGTGTCGCCTTCGTTAGCGATATTTTGTTCATCATGTGCATAGACTTTTGTCGTTCTGGTCAATATTTTTCCGTAAAGAGGATGGGGAACGCGTTTTTGGATTGCCACGCTTATCGATTTATCCATTTTATTGGATATAACCGTCCCGGTTTCTCTTTTTCGTTGACCGTGCTTTACTACTTTTTTCTCTTCACTCATAATTTACCTTTATTATGTAAATGTTTCGCTTATAACTTATCCTCGACTGTACGCTCATTGAGAATAGTTTTAATCCTTGCAATTTGCCTTCTAATTTCCTGGTATTTACTCGGATTAGGAATTCTCTTTGGGTCAGACGTAAAACGTCTTCTGAAATACTGATTCTGCAAGTCAGAAAGCATTTCGTAAAGCTCGCCTGTGGATTTATCTCTCAATGGAAGTATTTTCTTTTTCATGTTTCACCTAACTCTTTTGAATTCCTTGTTACACCTCTGGAAGTCTCACTGCCATTCTGCATTTTACTGGCATTTTATGCGAAGCGCGATTTAATGCTGTCTTCGCGATTTCTTCCTGCACACCGCCGATTTCATATACAATCGTACCGGGTTTAAGCACTGCACACCAATAATCGATATCAGCTTTTCCGCCACCCATCCTAACCTCAAGCGGCTTTTTCGTTACAGATTTATGCGGGAATACGCGTATCCAATATCTACCCTCACCCTTGAGATAATGTGATATTGCAACACGACCAGCTTCTATCTGCCTTGCCGTCAACCATACCGAACCCATGACCTGTAAGCCATATTCACCGAATGCAACTCGATTTCCACGAGATGCCGTTCCTTTGAGCTGGCGCACACGTCTTTGTGCTTTTCTGTATTTTACTCTTTTCGGCATTAACATATTTTTTGTCTCCTGCTACTTATTTTGCTATCTTTGTTCATACCAGCATTTTTCTAACATCCCTGGCACATATTTTTATTCAAATCTTCTGCTGATTATTTTTTCTTAGCTTTTAATTGTCCTGGCACTTCTGGAAATTTTCCTTTGTATAGCCAGACTTTGACGCCAATGACGCTGTAAGTCGTTACACCTTCTGTGAAACCATAATCAATATCTGCACCGAGTGTCTGCAATGGGATAGAACCGAAATGTAAATGTTCGCTTCGAGCCATGTCCGCACCGCCAAGTCTTCCAGAAACACGGATTCTACATCCAAGTGCACCGGCTTCCTGAGCATTTTTCAGGATGGTTTTCATGGTTCTTCTGAAACTTGCACGTCTTTCGAGTTGCTCCGCAGCGGATTCTGCCAGCAATTGTGCAGAGAGACTTGGTGATTTCACTTCTTTTATCTGAACATTTACCGGTCTTTTTATAAGCTCTACAAGTTCTTTTTCGATGATACGCAGTTTTGTACCGCGTTGACCGATAAGAACTGCGGGACGAGCAGTATGTATATAAATAGTAACGCGCTCATCGCTACCCTTGCGTTCAATTTCAATCATCGGGATGGCTGCGAATTTATAATTCTTTTTCAGATGACGTCTTATCAGGAAATCTTCGTACAAGTATTTCGAGAAATCCGCCTTTTTCGCGTACCAAATCGAGCGCCAGCCTTTATTTTTACCATAAATACCGACTCTAAATCCATGTGGATGTACTTTTTGTCCCATAATGTCCTCTATTTATCCTTTTTTTCTTTTGAATTTTTTCCCGGTTTTGCTGTTTTTTTCACTTTCTTTACTTTATTTTCTTCTTCGATAGGTTCATCTGCTTCAGCCTCGTCAGTTTTTTCTACTGTCTCATGAGCTTCATCAGTTTCGGGTGCTTCCGCTTTTGCTTCGTCAGTTTCTGTAGTTTCTTCTGTTGTTTCCGTCTCCTCAGCTGCCTCGGTCTCTTCAGTTGTCTCTTCTACTTCATCGCCGATTTTATCCTTGATTTTGTCAAGTTCGTCCTTTGTATCCTTAATTTTGCCGGATATTTCATCGGTTTTTTCGAGTTCCTCAGCATCTTTTTTCGGCAGTCCAACTTCGATTAAAAGGTGCGAACTTCTCTTGATAATCGGGTTCGCAATACCTTTTGAACGTGCACGCCATCTTTTCAGCCTTGGACCTTCGTCAGCGATTGCCGTTTTCACCATCAGGCTTTCAACCGGAATTGTTACGGTTTTTCTCTCGCCAAAGTCAATCGCATTCGCAATTGCCGACCGCAGAACTTTGTCCACAAAAGTTGCTGACCGTCTGTTCGTGAATTTCAGCAGGGTAAGTGCTTCATTCACAGGCTTGAACCTTATCGCATCCATGATGTATCGCGCCTTAAACGGCGACAATCTCGCGAATTTGTGTATTGATTTGAACACGTATGTATACTCAACATTTCCGTGTTTTATCTTTTCTTTCGTTGCCATCTCGAACCTCTTTATTTTTCTTAACACGATTCAGCTATTCAGAACCGGCGAAATATTATTACTTTACTTCCTTTTAATTCCTTTTACCCTTCTTCTTGTCACCAGCGTGACCTCGCCAATTGCGCGAAGGTGAGAACTCGCCGAGTTTGTGACCAACCATATCCTCAGTAACAAAAACTTTGATGAAATTTTTGCCATTATGCACCATGAACGTATGATCGACAAACTGCGGTGGAATCGCACATGCACGCGCCCATGTCTTGATAGGTTCGCGATCGCCAGTGTCCTTCTGCTTCAGAATTTTCTTCAGCAGTTTGTAGTCAATAAAAGGTCCCTTTTTCGATGACCTGCTCATATTTTTCTCCTCTCGGTCATTTTAACCGTTTTCAGTTCATTTACCGAGGTTACATTAACTCAGTTAAAGTTAATCAAACCTAAAACAAATTTTTCAAACACACATGCTGACAATTTTCGCTTAACCCGACTGTCAACATTATCTTCCGCCACCCACGTGCGGTCCCCGGCGTCTGCCGCGAATAATAAGCTTGTTGCTCGGTTTGCGAGGATTCCTCGTCTTTCCGCCTTTACTCAACAAGCCTGTACGCGAACACGGGTGTCTTCCGCCGCCAGCACGTTTGTTTCCACCACCCATCGGGTGCTGAACCGGGTTCATCGAAGTTCCACGGTTTCTCGGACGCCAGCCTTTATGCCTGTTTCTACCAGCTTTTCCGATGACCACGTTCTGATGGTCATGGTTACCGATATGTCCGATTGTCGCGCGGCATTCAGAATGAATTTTCCTGAATTCTCCAGACGGCATCTGAACAGTCGCGTATTTTCCTTCTTTTGAAGCGAGTTTCGCTGATGTTCCCGCGCTGCGAACAAGTTTTCCACCCTGACCGATATTCATTTCGATATTGTGGATGTCCATTCCTTCAGGGATGCTGCGAAGAGGCATACAATTGCCGATTTTCGGCTCGACCTTCTCGCCGCTCATCACGGTATCGCCTTCTTTCAATCCCCTGGGATGCAGAACATAGCGCAGTTCGCCATCTTCGTATTCAACGAGTGCAATATTTGCAGACCTGTTCGGGTCGTATTCAATTGATTTCACTGTCGCTGACATATCATCTTTTTTACGCTTAAAATCGATGATTCTGTAAAGTCTTTTTACTCCGCCACCACGAAAGCGTGATGTGATTTTGCCCTGGTGATTTCTACCCCAGGCGCGATGCAGAGGTGTCAACAACGATTTCACCGGTTTTACGTGTCCGCGATCGGTTAATTCCGACCAGTCAAGCACAGAACCGTGTCTTCTACCCGGTGATGTTGGTTTATACTTTCTAATTCCCATCTTATTCCTCACTTTTATTCACGAATTCTCGGCTCGTGATACCATTATTTGTTATTTTTTTATGCCAAGTCGATTGTCTCACCGTCTTTAAGCGTAACAATCGCTTTTTTCCTAGGTGCACGCGTTTTGCGAATCCATCTTGAGCGATACCTTCTGCCCTTCTGGACTATTATGCGCACTCTCTCTACTTTTACCTTGAAAATCTCTTCAATCGCAGCCTTTATTTCAAACTTATTCGCATTCATGTTTACCCAGAATGCAAATGTCGGGCGATTCTCACCGATTATGTTGCCTTCTTCGTCACGCTCTTTGGGACCGCGAGGTTGAACACTTTTTTCGGTGATAATTGGCGCGTAAACGACCCTGAAGCTTTTTTCAAGGAATTTCGAGCTTACTTTGTGATCAGCTTGTTCAGCCATTTTTCTATCCTTAATTTATTCTTTCTTCAATTATTTTTTAACGAAAAAATCACCACGTAAACGCAGCGAAATACATCATTTTGCATCCTCTTTTTCAGACTTACGTGTTTTTACAATCGAATCGAACGCTTGTTTAGTAAGAACAATGTATTTGTTCCTGATTAAGTCGTAAGCGTTGAAGTTTCTGATTTCGTCAAGCTTAATATTCTGAATGTTACGCGTAGAGAGAAGCATGCGTTTGTCATAAACATCAATACCGAGGTAACAGGTTTTATCCTTTTTTGGCATAATTTTATTGATGACCGTCGAAATAGTTCTGGTTTTCGGTTTATCGTCGTCTTCAAAATCGAATCCTTCAATAACCAGAATTTCAGTATCTCTGAGTTTTGTCAGAAAAGCAAAATTCATTGCTGCATGCCGCATACTTTTTGGCATTGCAACACGATAATCTCTCGGTTTAATCGCATGCGTCATTCCGCCACCACGCCAATGTGGAGCGCGACGAGTACCGACGCGAGCGCGACCGGTGCCTTTTTGACGCCAGGGCTTTTTACCTGAGCCAGCAACTTCACCCTTTGTCTTTGCAGAGTGTGTGCCGACGCGTTTTGCGCGAGTGTAACCGACAATCATCTGATGCAAAGTCGTGTAAAGCTCCTTTTTCGATTTGCCCATGAAAAGGCTCGCATCAACTTCAAGTTGTTTAAGTTCTTCCCCGTTTTTATCGAAATATGGCACATTATATGTTTTAACACCCGTCTCTTTTTCGGCTGTCTCGGTGCTTTCCGTTGTGCTATCTTTTTCGTCTACTTTTTTCTTAGACATTTTATCACCTTTGTCCTATTAATTTTTCTCAGTTTTTTTCGACAGGTAAACCTGCTTTTACTCACGGCATTGACAATAGGACTCAAATGCTACATGTCCTATTGACAGTATTGTAAACTTAATGCAGAGAGTCTGCTTTCTTGAATTCATCTTGGGAAATCGGAACAAGCGGTCTTTCTTTCTGTTCTTTTCGTGAACCGGTTTTCGCATCACGGATGAAAACAATTGTGCCGTTGCTCCCC
>JAIOTL010000030.1 GCA_021106775.1 Planctomycetota bacterium
GCTTTCACATGATATTCGACTTCTCGTCAATCTCTAAATCCTCATCGTAGCTTTGCTACGCCTGTGGTTTCGCTCATTCCTCAAAGCCTAATCTCTTATAAATTCGAAAGAAAAACTTCCAAAATTATTATTCCTCAACTCCTTAAATGCGCACAACAGATTTTTTGAGCTGTCATGCTGAACTCTTTATGCCTGCTTCCCAGCACTGTGCGGTTACAGGGGTTCAAGGATTCTATGATTTAAGCATCTTTGCGTAAATCTTTGCTACTGTATCGTTAACAAGCGTTTTTTTCCGAAGCTGTCTGATTTTCTTGCCTGATTTGGAAGAATTCAGATGCGATTTACCCGCTTTACCGCGGACAATTTTGCCGCTTTTTAGAAGCTTCATTCGCTTGCCAGCAGCTTTATGTGATTTTAATTTTGGCATAGTATAACTCTCATTTATGTACGAAAGCTTAACAGATTAGAAAATGTTCTCTTAATTGCAAGTCTTTTTTCAGAATCCGCGATTAATTATTAATAATTTCGAGGTTTTGTTTTATTCTTAGAAACGAGTGTAAAATCATCTAAGAACCTGAATAATGTAATTTCATTGGCATTTCACGTAAATGGCTTTTTTTCCGGACACTTTAGAATCTCTGAAATTGTTATGATTTATTGTCTTCAGGTTCTTGTTCATCCGTTTTTTCCATAGCATCAGCATCTTTAGTTTTTTCAGATTCTTCCTGCTGAAGTCGTTGTGAAATCTTTTCTTGACGCTTGCTGCGTTTGGATTTACGTTGAGATTCAATAACCTTCTTATTTATTTGTCGTTCCTGAATGATTTTATCGATCAATCGTTTATCAGGTGCGAGCAGCATTCGAATCACTTTCCCCATTGATTTCATGCCAGATTCAACGATAGCAACATCACCAAGCATTTCCTTAACTCTATTCATCAATTCCTTACCGATTTCGCGATGTGTGATTTCACGACCCTTAAACCGAAGTGAGAATTCGACTCTGTCGCCGGAAATTAGCATTTCACGTGCATTGCGAATTTTGACGTCAAGATCATGTTCGCCAATTTTCGCGCTTATCCTGATTTCTTTAACCTTGACCTGATGCTGTTTTTTGGCTGCTATATGCTCTTTTTTCGAACGTTCGTACTTAAATTTGCCATAATCCATGATTTTGCACACAGGTGGTTTCCCATTTGGGTTAACTTCGACGAGATCAAGCTCAACATCGTGCGCCATCTGTTGTGCTTTGTGCTTCGGTACTGCACCGATTTTCCGTCCTTCATGGTCAATTAACAATACTTCATGTGCTCGGATATTCTCATTAATATTTTCTCTGTCCTTTACAACTTTATTGTTCTTAAATCTTTTTTCTTTTCCGATAATCAACCTCCTACACGAAAATTTTGGGTTAAAATTATAATTTACAACATTTTTTTCCGATAATCAACCTGTGAATTTTTTGAGAAAAACCAAGTTATTGCTCAGATTCAATATCTGTGAGGAAATCGACAAATGTCATTACACCTTTGTCAGCATCTTTGCCGGTACCGCGTACTCGCACGGAAACCTTGCCCTCGTTTGCCTCGTTATCGCCGACAATAAGCAAATACGGAACTTTTTCATAGGTTGCTGCTTCGCGAATTTTGCGGTTTAGTCTTTCACTTCGCAAGTCAGCTTCCGCGCGAAAACCTTTTGCTTTTAACTCCTCTAAGAGTTTCTCAGCATACTCATTTTGGTTTGTTGTGATTGGCAGAACTTTTACCTGCACCGGATGCAACCAGAATGGGAACGCACCTTTATGCTGTTCGATTAGAAGCCCGAAAAAGCGTTCAAGCGAGCCGACAATTGTACGATGAAGCATGATGGGTTCTTTTTGCACACCTTCTTTTGTCATATAATTAAGCTTAAAACGTTTCGGAAGCGAGAAATCAACCTGAATTGTGCCAAGCTGCCAGTTGCGTTTCAGTGCGTCAGTAATATGCACGTCGATTTTGGGACCGTAAAATGCGCCGTCTTCAGGATTCAGCCTCCAGGTTATTCCGTTGTTTTTCTGATGAATATCAAGAGCTTCACGCAAAGCAATCTCCGCTGCTTTCCAGTCTTCATCAGCACCAATTGATTTCTTCGGTCTGGTTGAAAGCTCATAATGAACCTCTTCAAAACCGAAAACTTTGTAAATATATTCGATGAAATCAATCATCCCAAGCACTTCATCGACAATTTGTTCACGTTCGCAGAATATATGCGCATCGTCCTGAACGAAAGATTTTACTCGCAAAAGCCCATGAACAACACCGGATTTCTCCTGCCGATGCACTTTCCCGAATTCGGTAACCCGCAGCGGAAACTCAGTGTATGAATGATGCTTGGTCTTGTACCAGAGCATTGCACCCGGGCAGTTCATGGGTTTTAACGCCATCTTCTGACCGCTGCTTTCGACGTAATACATATCATCCGCATAATTATCCGCGTGTCCGGAAATTTTCCATAGTTCCTCATTCATAAGCTGCGGGGTCATAATTTCAATGTAACCGCGCGCATCAAGCTGTTCGCGCACAACCTCAACAATCTTATTCACAACCCAGACACCTTTGGGATGAAAGGTCGGCATTGAAGGGGCGTACTCGCTGAACGAAAATAAATCCAGTTCTTTTCCCAGCTTCCGATGGTCGCGTTCCTCAGCTTCCTTCAGTAAATCCAGATGCTCTTTTAACTCACCCTTGTCAAAGAATGCGGTTCCGTACAAACGTTGAAGCATTTTGTTGTCGGCATCACCTTTCCAGTATGCCCCCGAAAACTTCATAACTTTGAACGCCTTTAGGTAGCCGGTGTTCGGCAGATGCGGACCGCGACAAAGGTCAGTGAAATCGCCCTGAGAATAAAATGAAATCTGCTTATCCACAAGCCCGGAAATCAGGTCAGCCTTGTATTCATCATGCTTGAATTGCTCGAGTGCTTCTTCCTTACTCACAAGCTTTTTAACGAAAGGCAGACGCTGTTTCACGATGTTCATCATCTCTTTTTCAATCTTTTTCAGGTCTGCCTGCTCAATTTTGTGTTCGCAGTCGATGTCATAATAAAATCCGTCCTCAATTGCAGGTCCTACCCAGAATTTGCACGGACCAAAAAGATGATTCACCGCCTGCGCCATGATGTGCGCCCCGCTGTGCCTTAAAATTCTTCTTGCTGTTTCATCGTACTTACTTAATATCCAAATTTTTGCATCATTAGTAAACGAACTGTGTACATCAACTAATTTCGATCCATCTTCGAGTTCTTCACCATCAATATTCCTTTGACCATCAACAACTTTAGCACCAATTACATCTTTTAACCACTTTCTTATTTGTTCGTTTATTAATATCCATTTTTGTCCTGAATCTTTTTTAACTGCTTTTTCAAATTCAGAATATTTTTCTTGTCCTTCAAAAATCTTTTCTAGAAATATACGTTCTTCTAAATCATCTCTTTTTTCAGAGAATTTTTGTGCAATTTCTAACAGGTTTACATCAGATTCAAAATCATATTCAATTTGCTCATCACCTTCGAGTAAAATTATTATTTTAATGTTGTGTTTGCTTTGTGGCATGTTTATTTCCTTTTAGTTAATTTTGTAAAGTTTGGAACTTTCGCAAAATTTACACATGAAAACATGCAATTTATAAACTGCATCACTTATTGCAATTGTTTGAATTTGACTGCTATGTGTTTTTGCGAAAAGAAATGAATTCGGAGAAATTTAGCTGCTCGTTATGTACGTACATTTCGATATGAGAATATAATAATCGCTTATGCTGATACTCATTGCATTCGCTCTGATATTTACTTTATTAAACAGTTAAGACCGCTGAAAAGTTTCATCAATTTTATTTTTGTTGATGAATGAAAAAATAACATCGAAAATTTTTAATATTTCACTTAATTCAATAATTCGTTCTATAATTTAGCATGTAGTTACTTTTGTAATGGAGCTGAAATGGAACCGAAATTCGTTGAAAAAGAAGCGTTCAAGGTTGTCGGACTGCGCAAAATGTTTACATCAGAAAACACGAAAGAGATTCCGGAACTCTGGAATTCGTTTTTTCCTCACGTCAAAGAAATTACAGGTAAGGATGAAGTTCCTGTGTGTTATGGCGTGTGTTATTATGACCCTGCAGTGCCCATGGAGCCAAATGGTGAGTTCGAGCAGATAGCAGCGG
>JAIOTL010000387.1 GCA_021106775.1 Planctomycetota bacterium
AATCCACGCGGAAGATGCGGACCTCTGCGAAAAAATGAGCAATTTCGGCGCAGAGTTGATTCACGATGGAATGACAATCCTGACTCATTGTAACGCTGGTGCTTTGGCAACAGGCGGCAGAGGAACGGCAATCGGCGTTATTACAAAAGCTTTTGAGCAGGGCAAAAAAATAAACGTCATAGTCGATGAAACCCGTCCACTGCTTCAGGGTTCGCGCCTGACAGCATGGGAACTCGGACAAGCGGGAATTCCGTATAAAATCATCACAGACAATATGTGCGGACATTTCATGCAGTCGGGCATTATCGACCTTGTGATAACGGGCGCGGACAGGATTGTGGCGAATGGGGATGCTGCGAACAAAATCGGTACGTATTCCGTGGCAGTTCTCGCAAAATATCATAAAATCCCGTTTTACATTGCAGCACCTGCAAGCACTTTTGACGCGGAACTGAAATCTGGTGCTGAAATTCCGGTTGAACAGCGAAATCCCAATGAAATCCGTGAAATCAAAGGTGTCAGCATTGCACCAGCGGACGCGGAGGTTTTGAATCCTGCATTTGACGTTACACCAGCCAATTTAATCGCTGGAATTATCACCGAAAAGGGAATTCTCAACGCCCCTTACAATGCTGCCATCCGAGAGTTCCTAATAACATAAACCCCGATAATTGTGTACAAAAATGTGTTAAAACAGCAAATTCGCAGGATTAATAAGCTGAATAATTCAATATTTTTGAACAAGGGTTACAATATTGCGTTAATGAATAAGGTCGATTGGAGATGCGATGCGTCACTGGGTGCTCACATACAACGCGATGCTGCCGATTTACATTATCTGCGGAACATTCCTCATTTTAAGCGCTATGGGTGCGTTTCTGCTTGAGTTCGGCAACGAAGACGAAAGATTCAACGGCATGCTGGCGGTCGGGTTTTCAATACTCGGACTCGGTAGTACGTTGATTATGCTTTACCGCTTTTCGCGAAAACGCAAGGCATTTATGCAACTTCGAGAGATTAGCAGGATGTTTGAGCGTGAAAAACCGAGTAAAATGACAGAAAAGCTACAGGAGTTGATCGCTTCGAATCGTATCGGTGAGATGCACGATGTTTTGTACTTTTTGCTAGCTCGAGCATATCAGATTTCTGATGACGTTGAATCTGCGAAGAAAATGTACAAAATTGCAGGGAATTTCTGGCTTGCACGCAATAATCTGGCGGTAATTCTTCTTGAGGAACAGGATTTCGAGGGAGCGGTGAACGAGCTGCGCAAAGCTATTTCATTGAACCCGACAGAAGCGATTTTGTATCATCAACTCGCGTGGACGCTTCAGCGCATGGATGAGCCGGTGTTGGCACGAAAAGTCCTTGAAACAGCACAGGCGCATGTTTTGCATCTTAAGTTGATAAAAGCGAATATTGAACGGGTTCTTGATGATGAAGAGGTTGAAATACCTGCGATGCCAAGCCGGGTATCGTTTTTCCGTTTCTAACTACTACAGTGTAACATATTATGAATACCTTCGGTAGGTCAGGCATCTTGCCTGACACCCAACATTAATATAATAAACAGGCAGGGATGCCTGTTCTACCTATGTTACAGTGCACTAGCCTAGATTTACGTTAAATAATGTGCCTGCCTGATAAATCTCCTGCTGAATCTTCGAAAATGCCTTCGCATCCGTCAAATGCCCGTTTTTACTGACGTTTAACATTTCACCGGTTTCAAAATTAATGCGAATTATGTCGCCTGAATTAATTTCCGCATTACTCAGATTTTGCGCGATAAGCACGGGAAAGCCTGAGTTCACAGCATTTCTGTAATAAATTGCACCGAAACTTTCCGCAATTATCGCCTGAATTCCGAGTGCAGCGAAGCAATCGACCGCCTGCTGACGCGATGAACCTGCGCCGAAATTCGCTCCCGCAAGAATAATATCACCAGGCTGTGCTTTTTCACAGAAATCCTGCCAGCCGTCGAGATTGCCGAAAGTATGCTTCCCCATCTCAGAAATATCGGTGATTGCAAGGTGGGCATTGTGAAAAATCATGTCGGTGTCGATGTTCTGGATGGCAATATCTTGCGAATCGCTGATAATCCAACATCTGCCTTCGATTATCGTATTTTTCATCGTAAACCTTTCAATTTTTATCATCCATTTTTGAAAATATTTTTGCGTAAAACACCAAAATCGTCAAAACTTATCCGCATCGTGAGTAGCACGGAAATGCCGACGGTAAGCAGCACAGACGTAAATATCGACGTCATAATCGCTATCTGGTATTTAATTGCTTCGTCAGGGGTTGCGCCACCGAGAATCTGCCCTGCCATCATCCCGGGTAGAAAGACAATGCCGATTGTACTCATTGCTGCAATATTCGGGCGTAGGGCACTTTCAACGGCGTTGCGAAAATACGGTTTCACCGCCTCGAAAACGGTTGCGCCGTGAGCGATTCGGTGAAGGTAACGGTCTTCGTTTCTGCGTAAATCCTTATAAAAACTGCTGATGCCGATGATTGTTCCGCGCATTGAATTGCCGAGAATCATGCCTGACAGAACAATCAAGAATTGCGCCTGAAAAACGTTGTCGATGCCGAGGATTAGGGCGTTGAAGTACAGCACAACAAGGAATGACACAACCATGAGCGAGAAAAGCATCGGAAAACCGGAACTTCGCAGGCGTAGATTGCTGTTGCGCACAACGGAAAAAGTTGCGAACAGAATCATAATGAGGAACCAGAGCAGGTTCAGCGGGGTGTTATTCCATTTGAAAAGGAAAATTAACAGAAAGCCGACAATAAAAAGCTGAACCGTCATGCGGATGACAGCGATAATGATTTCTTTGAACAGGTTGAGTTTCAGGAGCAGAATGATTGCAAGTGGCAGAAGTAGAATGAGATATGCGAAAAGAAGCCCGATATCCGAGATTTGTTTAATTTGCGCCAAGATTGAAGATAAACAACCCAGATTTATCACCTTTTCGCTCC
>JAIOTL010000091.1 GCA_021106775.1 Planctomycetota bacterium
ACCTTCAGTCAAAGGTGAAATACCGCTTCCGAAAACAACCCATCTCGTGATAGTTCTCGATAATTCTTATTCAATGAGCGTGAAATCAGATGTGCAGACCTATTATACTTCAGCATCTTCAGGCGTTACAACGCCTTCGGATGTGAAAATTATCGGTGAACGAAGCGCGTTTGAAATTGCCAAGGAAAAAGTAAGCGAATATATTTCCGCGGAGAAACTGGGCGATACCGATGCTATTTCGCTCATAAAAACTTCCGAAACTTATGAAGATTATTTCAAAAAATCGACAATCGAGAAGCTTGGAGCGGATGAAGTCGGTGATAAAACGACAAACTCTTCGGAAAATGCGGATAAAAGTGAGGAAAAACCTGAGAATGCGCCAAATATCAAAGATATCGACACTGACGTGCTTTATACAACCGACAAGGGCGCGATAGAACGGAAATTAAAAGATACAGGAATTATTCCGCGCGAGCCGAACTGGATTCAGACTCTCGAACTCGTTAAACTTGCCCTAAATGCTCCCGGAGACAGGTTCGAAATCAAAACTGTGGTGATTATCAGCGATTGCCAGAAACGAAATTTTGAGTTCGATACTCCGGCACAAACCGAGCAGTTTAAGACACTTGTCGGCGAATTGACCGATACTTCAACTGGAAACATTCAGATTGTCGATGTTGGCAATGATATTGTCAGCAATTGCGCAATCACCGAAGCCAGACTTGTTGATAATACAATCGGTATCGGCGTGCCAATGAAACTCATTATCAAGGTTAAAAACCTATCAATTCCTCGCAACGAGTCGCAAATTAAAGATATAAAAATTACGTATTCAGTTGACGGTGGGCGGGAAAATCATCTTGAGGAGTACAAAAATCTGAATGCTGGCGATGAAATGAGTTTCATAATTACGGAAGATTTACAACAGTTTGAGAAGCCCGGCATACATGCGATACAATTATCGATTCAAAGCTATGATTTAACAATCGACAACCGATGTTATCTTATAGTTGACGTTATACCTGCGATAAATATGCTTGTGATAAATGGAGACCCGCAGCCGAAGCGACCGCAGCTTTCCGAAACTTTCGCCTTTGAATTAGCGCTTCCGGGTGTTTCCAAACAGTTTAAGAAAATCCGCAAATCGGTTACGGAGCTTAAAACTTTTATCGAATCAAAAGTCATTTCAGAGGACGAAATCACTGGCATTGACTTCTTCGAATTCGACCTGATAGTTTTTGCCAATGTGAATGAGTTCAAAGGTTATGTTCCTGCGATTGAGCGGTATATTTTGGCGGGAAATCCTGTGATTTTCACGCTTGGAGACAAAATCAACAGGCAATTTTACAACAAAGAGCTTTATAAGGATGGCATTGGATTCTTTCCAGGCAAATTAGTTGAAATTGTTGGTACGCACGAAACTTTGAACCCGTTTAAGATGATTGTCATTGACCAAATGGACAGGTCTATCAAAAGTATGTACGATGAGGATAATCAGAAAACTCAGCCCACAAAGCATCTGCAATATCCCAGTTTTTACATCTATTACAAGCTGAAACCTCAGGAATCATCAGAGGTTAAAACAATTATCACCCTCAGCGACAAGCCAAAGAAAGAAAATGAAGCATATCCACCTTTGCTCATCGAAAAAACCTTCGGAAAGGGCATAGTATCCGTTTTTACCTCCTCGCTTGACGCAAACTGGAATTCAATGCAGGGATATGCAACGTATATCGCATTCTGGCACGAGCTTGTTTACAAATTAACCGACATTCCCAACAGGTTCAAATCCTTAAAAATAGGCGAGCAGTATCGCAGACAGGTTTCACCGAAGGAATATGCGCAAAACAACCTGATTTTCCCACCCGGCAGGGATGTTAAACAGCTTGATAACGGTATTCAGGTCGATGTCCGAAACCTGAAAAGTGCCGGTCGCGAAGGAGCGTTCAGAGGTGAAATTATTTACACTAATACGTCGATACCAGGAATTTATACACTCATGATGGTGAAAAACAGGAATACGCTGAAATCGCTTGTGCAAAGAGTCCTTGCGTCAAGTCCTGATGTATCTCCTCCAGTGCGTTTCAATCTGGTTGAAGTGTTGACAGACAAAATCATTGAAGCACGTGATAATCGCGAACAATCGATAGATGATGTGTTAACGGAAAGCGTCAGGAAGAATGAAATCAGCGAAGATAGTGCGCAAGTGCTGAAGACAAAACTTCTTGTAACAATCGAAGAATTTATGTCCGAAAAGGAAGTAAAGCAGTCCGTCGATATGTTTGCTGTCAACCTAGCAACAGATGAGAGCGATATTGTTAAACTTGCTCAGAATTCGTCGATGATTCAGTTAGAACTCGATAAAATGTTCGGCAAGGAGAAAGCACCCATTTATATTTCCGCTGTGCAAAATGAGGGTGAAGAAACATCTATAGATGTGATTGTGCCGAAGAAGTCGAAGATATGGCGTTTTGTAGCATACGCACTTTTTATCCTGCTTGCTCTAGAGATGATTTTCGCTCTTGTGTTCACCAACCGCCAACGCTAAAACGCGGATTATAGTTATTTATAGAGAAATCAACATAGATGTCATTGCGAGGAGAGAGCTGAAGCGACCGACGAAGCAATCTCACGAGTTCCATCGATAATTTCAAATCTACTCACTGTCATTCAGAACGAAGTGAAGAATCCAGGATAGTCCATCGTAAGACAAGGATTGCTAAAATTTATAATATCCAATGAATACAAAGATTCTCGTTCAGAATTTTTCATACATAATGAATTTTCACTGAATTCAAAATTTTTACATTTTGCCAGCCTGGATTCTTCGGTCGCATTCGCTCCCTCTGAATGACATGGGGTGTATTGTTTTTGCTAGGATTCTTCGCAAAAAAAGCATCAATGTTGCCTAGAATGACAGGCACAACGCTCGCAATGATACACAATATAACGTTACAGTATCCTGTTATGCCATGGCTTCGAGACGGGCGATGCGGTCTTTAATCGGCGGATGCGTTGAAAATGCTGATTTCGCGCGTTTTTCAAACTTTTTAATCGGATGAACAATATACAAGGGAGCGGTTGCACGATTGGCAACTTCCAAAACCTCTTTGTCGCTGGACATTTTCGCCAATGCGTTGATTATCCCGCGATTATCGCGATTTAGTTCAACAGCGGTTGCATCAGCAAGGTATTCACGTTGTCGCGAAACCGAGAAAAATATTATTCGAGCCAAAAATGGTGCAATTATCGCGAGAATTATACCAATGACAATAAAAATCAGTTGACCACCATTTTTATTCGACCCGGAACTTCTGCGAGAACCGCCATAAAACATAAAGCGTAGAAATAAATCGCAAAGCATCACAAGTACGCCGATAAGCATCATAAGAAGTACGGTAAACATCACATCTCGATTGCGAATATGACCCATCTCATGCCCAATAACACCCTGCAATTCGTCGCGGGATAGGGTATCAATTAAGCCGGTGGTAACTGCCACAGCGGAAACTTCAGGATTTCTTCCGCATGCAAATGCATTCAAAGCAGAATCGGGAATCAAGTGAACACTCGGCATTGGCAAACCTGCTGCCACCGACATCTCCTGCACAACATTGAAGAGCAACTGTTCTTTGTCAGAATTTGGGGTTTTTACTCGACGCGCACGTGAAACCGCCAATGTCATTTTTCCACCACCAAACCAGCCTATCAGAACCCAAATAATCGCAATAACTCCGAATATTATAACACCAACAATTCCACCAGCGAGAAGTGCCATATCCTCAGCATCGGAAATGTTCTGAACTGTAGATGTGTCAACGGGTGGCGTAAATAACGCTCCGCCGAAAACGAAGCCGACAATAAGAAAAAACAAAATAAATGCAGCAATCAACGTGATGGTCTTGCGTCTGTTCTTTTTCTGTGCTTCCCTGAAATTAACCTTAGGAAAATCAACCGATTCATTCATAATTACCTCTCAAATCCTGAAATTTCAAACCATCCTTGATGGTTTTAATTTACAACATTGTCAATAGGTCAAATAACTCTTGTGTCCTATTGTCAGTGCTGTGAGAAAAAGCAGGTTTACCTGCGTACATTATTAAGTGAAATCGACCTTTGGCACAACTTTTTCGGTATCAGCAGTTTCAAAGAAAGAAGCAGCTTTAAAACCTAGCATTCCTGCAAAAACATTGTTCGGGAACAATTCGCGCTTGGTGTTATAAACCCGCACTTCATCATTAAAATGCTGGCGTGAAAAAGCCACGAGATTTTCAGTATGACTGAGTTCTTCCTGCAATTTCAGGAAATTCTCATTCGCTTTCAAATCTGGATATTGTTCAAAGGTGATGCTCATTTGTTTCAGCATGCCTGTGAGGATATTTTCAGCATTTGTTAGCAGTTTCATGCTGCCAGCATCAGCACCAGGCATATCAGAACCTGCAGTTGGTACACCACCCGAAGCTTTTGACAGACTTTCAAGCGCACTTAATGCCTGATTACGTGCTTTGATAACGTTTTCAAGCGTTTCTTTCTCGTGTTTGGCGTAACCTTTAACAGTATCAACAAGGTTGGGTATAAGGTCATAACGACGCTTGAGCTGAACATCAATTTGTGCCCACGCTTCCTTAACTCTGTTGCGAAGTCTCACAAGAGCATTGAAAATGCTGATTGGAAAACCCACAACAATAAGAACTGCAACAACAATTACTATCACAATCAAAAGACCTCCGCTGCCGTTAGCTGAAGCTTCTGCAGCATCTTTAGCACTCACAAGTAATGAGAAATTATTCATAATCACCTCCGCATTTTCGATTTGCATATTTAAACATTAAATCTTCTAGCTGATTATTATCAACACATTTATGAAATTCATATAATGTTAAAGGATTATACTCTGGGTATGCTTTGTGGTTAATGGAAATTATTTCAGTGCTGAAATAGCTTTTTCAAGCTCAGTTTTTTTCTTCTCAATTTCCTGTGAGACATCTTTGTCATTGTTATTATTGACGATTCTTCTGATTTCGTCTGTGATATCAGCAACACGATCCTCGTCGTAGTAGAGTATCTCGCGTGCCTGGTCAAGCTGAAGCTGCATCGCATCATCCATATTCTCAACGTCTTTTTCACCTGGATTGATAACTTTGTAAACGATGTCGTATCTGCCACCAGCATGATTCTTGATTGTTTTGAGAACTTTTTCAAGGAATCTGCTTGAGAACTTTACCAGCTCTTTTTTCTTGCTGAAATTGATTGAATCCTTCAGTGTTTCAAGTTCTGCGAGAAGCTTCAAATACTGTTCTTGAGCTTCGATGTATTCTTGTGAGCATTCATAATCTTCTTGTTCCTGTGCTGCTTTGAGATTATCTTCAGCTGCTTTGATTTTAGTCTGCAAACTTTCCTGCGTTTTCTGATAAAGCTGGTTGAAAAGTTTGAGAAGTTTCTGGAATGCAATGACATCGTCAGCTTGTTTCATCATTTTCGAGAAATTTACAACTGCAACTTTGAATTCTGCGGGTTTAGCTTTGCTGTCCTGTGCGATTGTCTCTTTTGAGAAATCGAAACACGCCACCGCGAGAATCGCTGCGACAACGACTATTAAAACGTTGATAACGAGTAATTTTTTCATCTTAGCTCCTTGATATATTTGTTTCTTGATTTGTTTAAAAGTTGAAAAATCGAATTTTATATTCATTGCGCAATAATGATATAAAAAAATGTAAAAACTCGAATGTTTATTCCATCTTATAATTTGCCGCATAATTTGCGAGGAATTTGAACGGATCTGCTGTTTCAGATGCCTTATTGAACACCGGTATTGCATCTCGTAAACTTCCCTCAATCTCAGCAACCTTCCGATACAAATCCAGATTGAATTTATACGTTGAAAGCTTAAGAATCAAGGCGTTGTTAAGTTTTTGTTTAAGCAGCCAATCATTTTCCTCGGTTTTGAATATACCTGCATCCCGCATGTTTTTGTACTTGGTTTTAATTTTGTCAAATATTACCTTACGCTCGCTGAGCTTCTGCGAAAGACTTATGTCCCGCGCATAAAGCACATTCAAATCCTGCACAAGCTCCTTAACAAGGTCAACGAACAAATCTTCATCAGCAAATATCTTTTGTGCATGCTGATAAACTCCACTATCCTTCCCAAGCGTCTGCTCAACATACAAAAGCGTTCCCTCACGCTCAAAAAACGTCGCCAAACTCTCGTTAAACTCTGCAAAATCCTTCTCGTAAACCGTGTTGTGCAAAAGCTCATGAATTATCAGCCCAACAAGGTAAATCTCGTCATATCCAAGCATCGACGAAAATACCGGGTCGTCGAAATAACCCAGGGTCGAATATGCCGACGCCTGCCCGATAAAAACGTCAAAATCCTTTTTTGCAAATCTCTTTGCTTCGGAAATCGCCATGTCAACGTCAAAATATCCTTTGTACGGAAGCTTTCCGACGATTGGAAACCACCGATAATAATACTCCAATTTGTCTGGATATGCGACAAACACAACATACGATGGTGCATACCCCTGAGTATCAAAGATTTTTGTGTAATTGTCGCCAGCATTAAGCCCAATTTCTTCAGTTGCAAATTTCCGTACGGACAAAATCAGTTCAAGCCGATGCCTTGCTACCGGATGTAAATCCTCAAAATGCTCCAGATAATCCTCAATTTTAACCTGCGAAATCTGCTGAAGCAGTTGCCCTTTGTACGCATGCGTATAATAACATCCAGTAAGAATGCACTGTAAAATCAGCAATGTTGCGAAGACCCGTAATTTCATGTTATTATGCTGTTAGTTTGGTTTTGCAGACTTTCTGCTTTTCTTTTCAACATCTTCAATAGGGCAAATAACTCTTGAGTCCTACTGTCAATGCGTGAGTAAAAGCAGGCTTGCCTGTATCGAAATATAACATCGTTAGGAAGCATGAACAAACTCATTTATCCGCTAATTTTAACGGTTATTGTGTCTGCAGGTTGTGTAACGACATTGCCCTTTAGCGATGTGTCTGCTGAGAAAGGCTTAACTAACCTGAAAAACGCGATTGATGATGAACGCATCGTCGAAGTCTGGTATCGCATGTCGTACAAGGTCCGTGATTCAGCGAATTACAAGCATTTTACGGAAAACTGGTTGGAAATTAAAGATAACCTGAAAAACATGCTTTCTGGAGAGATTTTGTCACAAAATGAGGTTAAAACCCATGATAAATTGCATGGAATTGTGCTTAAAATTGCCAGTGAAGTACGAATTACTGAGGTTTTGTTTGTAGCAGAGCTTGACCAGGCGAGATTTCCGGGTGAACAAGAGGTTGTCTGGCGTTTACGCGGGTTAAAAGACAATGAAAACAAGACACTTTCCTTCGGATTTATCCCTCACATGAAAAAATGATATAATTATGGAAATTTACGAACAATCTTATGAAAATAATCAAGCCAATATTAAATGGTTTTAATAAGCCGGTACTGATAGCACTTCTTTTCATGACTGCTGGATTACTTTTGTTCTGGGCAATTTTTAATGCAGAGGAACCAAAATTTTCGGACATGGGTTATAATTCCGACGGAAATCAGACTCAGACTGCGCCATCCAAGCCTTTGCAGACAATACCTTTTGCATCACCCACATACAATCAGGCGGTTGCGCAAATTGACATCAATAATCCACGCTCGTGTAAACCCTGTCATCAAACGATTTACGACGAATGGGAAAACTCATATCATCGTTATGCGCATGAAGACTGGCTTTTCAGGGTGTTCAGCTTTTTCAAAGACGGCAAACCTGGCATTCCCTGGTGCGAAAATTGCCACATCTCCGAAAGTACACTCGAAGTTGATGCGCTGAAACAGCCTGTATCAAGGCGAGATGCGAAAAGTGCGTTAAGACTCAAAGATGGCATAGACTGCGCATCATGTCATCGGCGCGGAAATCAGATTGTCGGAAAACATGGCACAAACAAGGGTTGCAAAGCGGTCGGTTACAAGAATTTTGGTTCGCCGAAGTATTGCGGCGGATGCCACTCAACGTTTCTGCCAAATACCTTGCACGAGTATGAAGAATGGCTGCAAAACCCGAAACCAGTCAGCGTGAAAAAAACCTGTGTTAAATGTCATATGTCTGAGATTCCCGGTAGCATTCTCGACGGC
>JAIOTL010000274.1 GCA_021106775.1 Planctomycetota bacterium
TCAGGACGCAATTACTAACGAAACACAAGGTTGGGATCAGCTTCCCGGTGATGATACACTTTACACATCATACGCAGGACCAAGAAGCAGAAGATCTTTCAGCGACAAGAGAACAGGTGGTATCGTCGGTTGCGATGGTTCAAGAGACAATTTAGGCTTTTTTATGGATGGTTTTGCAACGGTGAATTCAAGCCAGGGTGCTGAATTCAAATCCTATGAAGACCTTGCAGAAAAATTCCCCAATGATTGGACAGGTGAAGAAGAAGAGCCAAACTGGGATTCACAATTGCTGAAATCAGTGTACAATCTTGACGCATCACCAGAGTAAACCAGTATTGAATGAATTCAGGGGGGCAAATTGCCCTCCTTTTTTTATTGTCAGGAAGATTACCGTATTTATAATATAACTTATCTGGTTTGATTGAATCGAGGTTGATATGAAAAAGCTTGAAGGTCTTATCTGGAAACCGTTTTGGACCACTCACATTGGCTGCATAAAAGGATGCCTGAATTACCTTGGATTAAACATCTCGGACGGATGGCTTTTTGGTGCAACCGGACATGCCTTTGTTATCAACATTCACGAAGTATTGTGACCAAGCGGACCAACCGCCTGGAAGACGGTTATGTTGTTCAACCAAGCAAATCATGTTGGATACGAAGTTTCCGGAGTTTTCGGATTCAAAACGGATGCAAACTTTGAAGAGATTCAAAGAAAAGCGTTCGAGAATACAAAAAAGGCTGTTGACGAGGGAATTCCTACATATGGTTGGGAGCTTGAAATCCCTGAATATTACGTTGTAAACGTTTATGATGATGATGCATATCATTATTCCGGTGTGAAATTCAAACCTTACGAACCGCTGAAATGGAACAAGCTTTCTACAAGCGAAATAGGCGTTTTGGAACTCTATCAAATCAAACCTCACACACCATCTGATGACAAAGAAACGGTCAAAAATGCATTTCTCAACGTTTTCAAGCATAATAACAACTCGGAAGGTTGGATTTTCGAAAAATACAAGTCTGGTTCTGCTGCTTTTGACCTTTGGATTGACTCACTTATAAACCAGAAGGCGGATTTACACGGAAATGCATATTGTGCACAAGTTTGGGCGGAATGCCGAATGCACGCAGTGGAATTCCTCATTGAAGCACGAAAAAGAATTCCTCAGCATGAGAATCTCTTGAAACAAGCTTTCGAGCAATACAAAATTTCAGCAGAGAAGCTTCAGGAATTTACAAATATTTTCTCGTTCCATCGAAAGAATGTGGATGACCTGAAAAACGAAACCAAGATTAATGCAGGAATCGATTTACTGCACCGATGTCGCGACGCTGAAATGAAAGCAATTGAGACACTGGAAACTCTTGTTAACGAAATGTAACGAGGTGAAACATGCATAAACGTGATTGTGATTATGCCTTTCGCGGTTGGTATCCGTCAGATGAACAGCAATTGCGCAGTATGATTGAAGGATTCAAAAGCAGTACTGAAAAACGCAAAGCAATCGGTGGAATCAGTCCGCATGCTGGTTACTTTTTCTCGGGAAAATGTGCCAATATGATGTATTCAGCGGTTGATTTCCCAGAACATATTCTCATATTGTCAGTTTCACATCAAAATCATTATGACCATCTTGCGCTTTATCCTGAAGGTGCATGGAAAACACCGCTTGGAGAACTTTCTATCGATACCGAACTTAATTCTGCACTTTTGGCGTTAACTTCTGTCAAGGAGGATGCAGAAGCACATGATGATGAACATTCCGGCGAGATTCAGCTTCCATTTATTAAATATTACATGCCTGATGCAAAAATATCAGTAATAAATGTCGGGTTGTCTCCGCTATATCATAGTGGTGAGACTTCTTTTGAGAAAATCAAAGAATTCGGCGAAAACATTGGTTCTGCCATAAAAAACTTCGGAAAGGATGTTTTTATTGTTGCATCAAGCGACATGAGTCATGAGCAGGGCAAGAAAAAGACACTTGCACAGGACAAACACGCGCTTGAAGTCCTGCCAAACTACGATGTACAAGCACTTTATAATGTTCTGGTTGATAATCGAATATCAATGTGCGGAGGAATTCCTGCACTGATTATGATGGACGCAGCAAAACAACTTAATGCAACAAATTGCGAAATAATCGATTATTATACTTCTGCTGATATTACCAGTAACGATGATGGATACACAGTTGGATATTGTTCAGCATTAATCAGTTAAAAAAACTAAAATTCACCGAACTTTCGTGAATGTTTCACGTATTACTTTGTTATTCTATCTAACTTCAAAATTTTCGGAGGTCTAATGAGCATCTCGCGTCTTTTTCAAGTATCAATTATTACCCTTTTTGCGATTGTAGCTGTCTCATGTGATACTACAAGCGGTATATCAAAGATATTACCAATAGAAACCTATATAAATAATGCATTTGAGGGTATCCAATACAGTTATACGTTTCAGGTCAAAGATTCTGCAATTGACGTGCGCTGGAGCATTGAAAACAACCCGTCTTGGCTCACAATCGGTGCTGTAACCGGTAAATTAGAAGGCACACCGCCAATTGGATTCAGCGAAGCTGATATAATCGAATTCACTGTAATTGCGAAATCAGTTGAAAATTCCACAGATAAAGGTTCGGTCAACGTGAATCTGACAATTCTCAATACTGCAAATCCCGAAGATTCTGGTGTTGCAACAAACGACTACTTCAGCAACAGTGTTGTAAGCTGTGACATCGAAAATGACGGAGATTTAGACCTTATTATCGCGGATTATTTCGCACCAATCAAGATTTGGCTAAATGACGGTAACGCAAACTTTACAGATTCAGGGCAGTCGCTGGGAAATTCCGCGACAAACCGTATGGCAGCAGGCGATTTGAACGCTGACGGTTTCGTTGATTTCGTTGAAGTTTGTGATCAACAGCAACCCACATTTGTCTGGCTTAATGACCAAACCGGTAAATTCACAAATACTACGTTGCCAGGTGTAACCGACTCAGTAAATGTCCTTCTTACAGACGTCGATGGTGATGGTGACCTTGATATTGTTGAATCAAACGACGGACCTAACAGGATTTTCTTCAACGATGGGCTTGCGAACTTTATTGATTCCGGGCAAGCGTTGGGAGGGTTGAAAAGCGATTCTGTGGCTGCGGGAGATATTGATATTGATGGTGATATTGATATAGTTTTCGGCAACGGTGTGAATGCGCCGAATACCGTTTGGCTCAACGATGGCACAGGTATTTTCAGCGATACCGGTCAGCGACTTGGTAGCGGAATTACAGGCGGAAGTGTGCTTGCGGACATCGATAATGATGGCGACCTTGATTATCTTACAGGTAATTTTGACGGTGCAAATCTCGTCTGGATTAATGATGGCACAGGTGTTTTCTATGATTCTGGGCAAAGACTTGGGATGGCTGCATCAGCGTCGATAAATGTCATCGATATTGAAGGTGATGGTGATATTGACATTGTAACTGCGAATTATCTCGATCAGGCGAACAATATCTGGCTTAATAACGGTGCGGGAACGTTTACGAACGCGAATAAGCCTATGGGCTCGGAAAGCAGTACATTTGTAGCGTTTGGCGATTATGACGGGGATGGCGATCAGGATATCGCGTTTTCAAACGGAAACATGTATACAAACACTCGCCAGAGCGTAAAAGTCTACGAAAACCGATAAATTTGGTTTTTGTTGCTGGATTCCCAATCAAGTTGGGAATGACAGGAAAATCAGTCGTTGGATTCCCAATCATGTTGGGAATGACTTAAGTTTCACCACTGAGACACAGAAAGATAACAGAACTGTCATTCTGAATGAAACGCAGTGAAATGAAGAATCCAGACGAATGTAATTCAATTGGCTTAGTTCATCTGGATTCTTCGGTCGCATTCGCTCCCTCAGAATGACAGGCAACAATAAATTATTGTTTCTTCAGTTTAATATCGATAATGCGGTGGTTTGAAGGGTCCTTCAACCTCGACGCCGATGTAATCCGCCTGTATTTGAGAAAGCTTCGATAAATTCACGCCAAGTTTCGCAAGATGTAAACGCGCAACCTCCTCATCGAGTATTTGCGGCATGCGATACACTTTTCCACGTTCATATTTGTTGGAGTTTCGGTTTTGCCAGAATTCCAGGGTAGCGACAGTCTGATTCGTGAAGGACATGCTCATCACAAAACTTGGATGCCCCTCAGCATTACCGAGATTCACGAGTCTGCCGCGCGAAAGCATAATTATCGAATGCCCGTCCGGGAAGTTGAATTTATCGACCTGAGGCTTGATGTTCGTCTCAGTTATAGCCGGATCATTCTCAAGCGACGCTACATCAATTTCAACGTCAAAATGCCCGATATTGCATACAATCGCGTCGTTTTTCATCATTTTCATGTGGTTTTTGCAGATAATATCGCGGTTTCCTGTCGTTGTAACGAAAATGTCACCTTCGTTTGCGATTTCGTCAAGCAGTTTTACCTCGAAACCTGCCATGGCTGCCTGCAGCCCGCAAATCGGGTCAATCTCGGTTATCAAGACTCGCGCACCAAAAGATTGCATCGATTGCGCACAACCCTTGCCGACATCGCCAAAACCACAGATTACAACAGTTTTGCCAGCAATCATGATATTCGTCGCCCGTTTTATGCCGTCTGCAAGCGATTCTCGACACCCGTACAAATTATCAAACTTCGACTTCGTTACAGAGTCATTGACATTAAAGGCCGGACACATAAGCTTTCCAGCCTTCTCTAAAATGTACAATCTATGCACACCTGATGTCGTTTCTTCGCAGACTCCGACCAAATGTTTCGTCATCTCAGGATATTTATCATGCACCCACTGCGTCATGTCTCCGCCGTCATCGATTAAAATATCCGGCATCTCACCATTTTCCCATTTCAACGTCTGGTCAATTGCCCACCAGAATTCTTCCACTGTTTCATCTTTCCAGGCAAAAACTGGAATACCTTTTACCACCAATGCTGCAGCGATATGGTCCTGAGTTGAATAAATATTGCAGCCTGACCAACGAATTTCCGCGCCAAGATCTATCAGTGTCTCAATCAAAACTGCAGTTTGCACTGTAAAATGCAAAGAACCTGCGATTTTTGCGCCTGCCAACGGTTTAGCAGCACCATATTTCTCTCGAAGCGACATAAGTCCGGGCATCTCATTCTCAGCAAGTGCGATTTCTTTCCTGCCCCATGCTGCTAAACTCGTGTCTTTCACCTTAAAATCAGTAAAATCCTCAGGTATATCGAATTCTTCTTTTGCTTCCTGCATTTTATTTCTCCGTTCATGATAATTATATGCCAAAAGCCGAATTTATTCGTTTCCAGATAATAACATATGTTTTTATACAAATTGATGTTTTTTTTATGCCAGGATGCTTGAATCAGAAGCACTCATGACAAGCAGCAAAACCGCCATCCGAACAGCCAGCCCATTCGTAACCTGCTTGAGAATCGCCGAATGCTTCCCATCGGCAACACTGCTTGCAATTTCCACTTCGCGATTCATGGGACCCGGATGCATAATCAGTACATCAGGTTTGGCGAGTTTCATTCTGCGCTCATCAATACAATAAAGCTTGTTGTACTCGCGAATTGACGGGAAATTCAACGCTCCCTGACGTTCAAGCTGAATCCGCAATAAATTTATACAATCTAACTCCGGTAAAATTTCATCCAGATGATGATGCAGATGAACATTCGGATGATATTGCTTCAAGCCGTTTGGCAGCAGGGTTCGAGGTCCAATGAGATGTACCTCTGCACCAAGTTTTACAAGTCCGAAAAGATTCGACCGTGCAACCCGTGAATGCGAAATATCACCGATAAAAGCAACTTTTTTGCCCGATAAATCCTCGCCGAAATGCTCCTGCATCGTGAAAATATCCAGAAGTGCCTGCGTCGGATGTTCGTGCGGTCCATCACCAGCATTGACAACGCAGCAATCGACATTATCCGCAATGAGCCTGGATGAACCCGGTGCAGCATGCCTCACAATCATTATGTCCACACCCATCGCCTCAATATTCTGGGCAGTGTCAATAAGCGTTTCACCTTTTCTTGTTGCAGACATTTTCTCAGAGAATTCTATCGTATCCGCGCTTAACCTTTCGGCGGCAAGCTGAAACGATGTGCGCGTTCTCGTTGAAGGCTCAAAAAACAAAAGAACTGCAACACGACCCCGAAGTGCAGGTGCTTTCCTTATTGAACGGCTTGAAATTGCCTGCATTCCCCTTGCAGTATTGAGAATGTGCAAAAGTTCGTCCTTAGATATTTCATCAAGCCCGATTAAGTCTTTTTTCGTCCAGTTGAACGTATTTTTACTGTCGATTATTCCTTCAGTGTCTGGTTGTATCATATTCTCACTCGATTTCTGTGTTATCGATTATAGTTTCTGACTGAAGAATAAATCCTTCAGTCTGTGTTATTCAAATTGCGTTACTTTTACATTCTACTTGCGATAAATCAATATTTTTTATTGTAAGGCTTGATGTGCATGAAAACTTCACAGCTTATTTCGAGTTCCAGTTCTTCTGATTGCGGGTTCATGTACATGCGCCAGAAAAACTGTTTGCCAAAATATCCCATACCCTCCACGCTGCCATAATCACGGATAGCCTTCACTACAAGCAACTCTGGTAGTTTATCAAGAATTCGCTCTAAAAGCACTTTATCTGAAATCTTGAAGCTATGTTTGACTACGATTTTACGAGGTTTAACAATGGGCATCTCAAAGGGTGGTGGCTTGACGATACCTTTGCCGATAATCATTCGGCGTGAATCTCCAGCTATCAACGATTGTGTTGAATATGCATAACTATTCATATCAGTCTTTTTTCGGTCATTACGCATTGAATAGGTTTTGCCTTTATACTCGAAGCCGCGAGTGATGTAATCCGCGAACATTTCTGCACGCTTTTTTGCTTTTTCCCTGGCTTTTTCAATGTCTTCAGGTTCATCAAGGGCGAAACCAGGCACAACGAATTCATCATCTTTAGAGGTTTCTATAATGCCTATTAATTCAGTCAGATTAGCAGTGTTATTGCCCAAAAATGACGCATTCGACGGAATATAATCTTTGCGGATAACCAGAGTTACCATGAATTCCATTTTATTGCTCACTTTCGGGACATATTTGCCGTCTTTTTTGAGATACCGGTTCATGTCTTTCGATAATTTACCTGAAATATTAAACTTCGGCAGAACCTTGAGAACCCAGACACTTCCCTCGAATTCCTTCTTCGATTCAGCGAACAATTTATTTATTGCTTGTTTAACGGCAATATGGATGACCTGATTGATCGAGAGTAGTTCAGCAGGTTTTATTGAAACTTTCGTTTCGACTGCCACGCCTTTTTTCATTGCCTGATAATTTTCCTCGTTCATATCGTAAACAAGGCTGACGTCAGCGGTTGTAAGAATGAATTTCTCTGTTCCCGCATCGACTAGGTCTCTGTTTTTGACCTCGAAATTATGCAATTCTGCCCATGTTGATTGCTCATACTGTTCGAGTGTAACATCTCCTACCTTTTTGATGGCATAATTGAATCTCATTCCCTGTGCAAGCGTTGCAGTTACTAACTGTGCATCGATTTTACCAGCACTTTCAGTTAATTTGATTTTGCTTGGGTCATTTTCACCGTCGAATTTGGAGATTCCGTATACTCTGATTGTTTCTTTAATCGTTGGTAATCCAGGCAAAACTTTAACGTAAAGCGTATTACAGGAGAGCTGACAGAATGCAAGCGTGAGAATCGCAAAAATCATCATCGAAAATAATACTTTTCTAACCATGATATCCTCTGTTATTTGTTTATCAGTATCTTAAGGCAAACGATAATTGTTTTGATTCATTATTTCGCAAAAATATTTAACGGTTCTGTTGTATGTTCGCTCAGCATCTTTCGGAAAAAGGCAGCCCGGAAGTTCGTTGTTTTGTCTGTGATATTCGATGCAATCACAGCATGTGCCTTTTTTTGAGCAATTGTAAGTGCATGAGCAGTTTTGTAAGTTCTTGTCAATATTGCATTCCATCTGAGTCTCCTAATTCTGATTTGCTCTGTGTCCAAAAAGCTGATATTATATTATTTCCGACCATTATATCTGAATTATATAGGATAAGCGGATTAACATGCGAAAATATTTTTTATTATTAGTGCTGATCGCTTTTTCAGGCTGTAAGGACGAAGTTATCTTCACTCAACCAAAAGAGCCAACATACGTCAGGGTGCAGAAAATCGAGTTGACACCTGTGCTGAATCGCTATTATCGCGTTATCGGCAGTTTCGAGGTTAATCATAAGTACAATGCTGGCTTTGAGCTTCCAGGGATGATTAAAGAAATCTTCGTATCAGAAAACCAGGAAGTTACAAAAGGCATGATTTTAGCGAGTTATGACCTGAAATACTATGACCAGCTTAGAACAAAGGCGGAAGCGTTGTTTAATAAGGCTGACCGCGAATATCAAAAAGCAAACAAGGCAGGTACAGAGGTTTTCGCACCAACGATTATTGCAGGGCTCGAAGAATTGCGACAATCTGCAGAAGCGAACCTGGAACTTGCACGGCTTGAGCTGAAAAAAGCGTCATGCAAAGCACCAGGCGACGGAATTGTCGAAAAATTGCTCAAACGTGAAAACGAGGTCGTAGCTTCGGGTCAGCCTGTGTTTTATATTCTCGACATTGATAAACTAAAATTTCAGGCTAAAGTTCCTCAGCATATTGTAACGCAGTTGACAGTCGGCGGAACACGTGCGGAGGTGAAACTTATTGACATCAAGAATGTATCTGTCAGAGATGAGGAATATGCACAGAAACCGCGTTTGACACGGATTTACTGGGAAAGTAATTCTGCTCATCAATATATCATCGAATTTTTCGTTGATAATCGATCGCATGATATTCGTCCCGGAATGCTTGCTGAGGCAGATATCATCTTGCCACCATACGAAAATATGTACGTTTATAATCTTGATTGGGTTGTGATTGAGAATGATGTTGCCAATATCTGGTTCAAACAGGCGGAGAAGGCGCAGGCATACAGGCTGAGACTCGAAAACTGGGAGATTGTCAATCAGATGCTGGTAACTTCAGAAAAACCACCTTTTAACGAGGTTATTACTGAAGGGTATCACGATTTGGCGGATAATGAGATTATTCAGGTAATTGATTAGACTTTTTCAACAGTCAGTGAATTTTACAAGATAATGTGTGTAATCAATCATAAGTTTAACGTGTATAATGAAGTAAATAAATATCGAGAAAAATATGAAAAACGTTGATGAATCGATGACTGCATCAAGACTGACTCAGCTTGAGCTTGGGTTCCTGACGCATTTCGAAGGTTTAATCTGGGAAATAAAAAAACTTGCGCATCCCATTACGAACAGTCTGCTTTCAGTAACACCCAGAAACGTGGAACAAACGGTTGCATCCGAGCGGGAGAAAATCAAGCAGTTGATTATCAATCACAATATCACAGACTCCAAACTTTCAGAATTTCCACTAAACCGGTCGATGACATACACTGTTTTTCAGAAGAAACTTTTCGGTAAAAAAACACCAATTATCAGGCTGAC
>JAIOTL010000137.1 GCA_021106775.1 Planctomycetota bacterium
CTATCAGGCGCAACCGCTAAAATTCCGGTAATCTGCGGAAATTCCTTCGCCAGCATATTCATCGCTTTTATTTGCACGCTCAGAAGGTTTCGAATCTCAGATTTACGTGAGCCGGGTAGAATCGCAACTACGGGAGTGTTGTAATCTCGCACTTTCGGTAGATAGAACTTGGCTCGTTCTTCCTCGCGGTCGTGCTGGGGTAGAAATTGTTTCACCCGATGTGCCGTCGGATTGCCGATATATTTTACATCAACATGCCTGTTCGTGAACCACTTCGTTTCAAACGGAAACACGGGCAGTTTCATGTCGAACAGATTCTCAATTTGTCGCGAACGTCCTTGCCTCCAAGCCCAAACCTGCGGTAAAATAAAGTACACCAGCGGGGTTTTGGTTCGTGTGTTTTGCAGATGCTTGGCGAATCGAATATTGAAATCAGGCGCATCAATCACGATGACCGCATCAAAACTACCTGCACGGATGAATTTCGCAGTATTTTTCATAAGCGAAAGCATGCGCGGAATCTCGGCAACAACAGCGGTGAAACCCATAATCGCGTTCTCGACAGTGTTTTCGATTATCTCAACGCCGGCATTCTGCATCGCCGTACCGCCAAGCCCATAAAACTCTGCATCCACACCTGTTTCCAGAAGCTGATGCCGCAAAGCGTTGACTAGTTCCGCCCCCGCAATGTCGCCGGAATGCTCCAGTGCGCTGATAAAAAACCGTTTCATAAATTTCTCGAATTATTGATAGTGGGATACAGGTAATGGTTCGTATGTCATTCCTGCGAAAGCAGGAATCCAGTAATATTGATTTTATCTTGTATTCGCTGGATTCCCAATCAAGTTGGGAATGACAGAAATATTATTTCTGTACAACTACCGAATTATGTATCAATATCGCATAAAAAATGTACATTATCGCGAATTCAGATGCAATTTAAGGTTGAGATAATTATGCGCAGAAAACATTTTATTATCATTAGCTGGCTATTACCAGCATCACTACTCGCGATTTTCCTGATTAACAGGTTCACTGAAGTACTTGACGATATCAATGTCCGTGCGATTTCGATTGTAATCGGCATTATCAGCATATTTCTCAACGCGATAATATTCAGACCGCAGGAAGGTTCGACGAAGCCTGATGGTCCTGCACCAAAAGACCAGATTCAGCGTTTGTTTCACGCGGTATTAACAGGTGTTGCATTGTTTGCGATTCTCAGATTCACAAAATAGTATTATTCCTCCCTGCAGATTAGCAAAGATAATGTTTTCAAAAAGATTTCCGAATAATTTCTCCGATGTTATAATAGATGTAAGACAACATGGTTGTCATTCCTGCGAAGGCAGGAATCCAGTAATTTGTTAATATTCGTTCTTCTACTGGATTCCCAATCAAGTTGGGAATGACTGAAACATAAATTCTGCAACACTTCACGATTTTGAAAGGCAGATGAAGAATGGCGGATTATAAACCTGAGATGCAGCTCAGAACTGACTTGCAGCTGAAACAACAACTCAAGCTGATTCAGACACCGATAATGATTCAGCGCATGGAGTTGTTGCAGGCACCGCTGTTGGAGGTCGTCAAAAGACTCAAGAAGGAGCTTGAGGAAAACCCCGTTCTCGTTCAGACTGAACCCGCGGAAATCGAGGAAACAGGCTTAAGCGATGACTTTGGCGAGTCTCTGGATTTATCTGAAATCGACGCCAAGAGCCTGGCGAAAAAAGGCAGTGACCAGGAACAGGTAGAATTCAAGAAACTTGACGAATACGAGAAAGAATCGACTTATGTTGATTTTCTGCGTGCTGAGGAGTTTGCTCAAAGGAAAAGTACCGGTTATGGCGAGGATAAAAAGCTTGAAGCGATGAAAAATACCGCTTCCGCCGGTCCAACTCTTCAGGATTTCCTGTATGACCAACTTTTGCTTCAAGATTTATCAGAAGAACAGATTCAAATCGGCGAGTTGATAATTTATAACATCGATAACAACGGCTATCTACGCTATCATCTGCTCGAAATAATGAATAATCTGTCAAAAGACCTTGAGCTACCGGAATCCGCATTTTTAGTCGCCGACGAAAGAATCCGCGAAATTAAAGATGAAACCGGTCAAGAAATCGAGCTTCAGAAGTTTGAAGACGAAAAATCGGGAGAAACTCAGCAAACGCCAGATGCTCAGGAATCTGAAAGAATTGAAGACGAAAAGAACGGTGAGCAATCGAAAAAGCGGAAAAACAGAAAAGATGCTGCAGACGAGAATTTCTGGACAAGTCGTTCTATCCCGCTAAATGAGGTGTATCCGTCGAAAGATTTGTGGTTTTCGGATGATAGGTATTTGTGGGCAGCATATTTCGAGGCTGAGAAAATAATGAATCTCATCCAGACTTTCGAGCCGTCAGGGGTTGGCGCATACTGGGTTAAAGAGTGCCTGCTTCGACAATTAACCGAGGATCAACCATAATATTTATTGGCATTGCGCATACTGGAAGATTACTTCGAGCTGTTTCTCCATCAGGATTTGCAGGGGATTGCTCTCGCGTTGAACGTGCCGGATTTGAAAGTGCAGGAAGCGGTAAACAGCATTGCTATGTTGAATCCCCGTCCGGGCAATTTGTTCGCTGGGCGCGAGGTGCCATACATTCTGCCTGACATCGCGGTGCGCGAAGTTGAAGGTGAATATTATGCGATAATGGAGGATAAATATCTGCCTGGAATCAATATTTCACCCGCATATCTGAAAGTTATCTCAAGAAAACAAAAGGAACCTGAGCCTATTGATGTCAATAAGCCCTCTGAGGACGAAGAAAAAAGGGATGCAGACGATGAGGAACTGGAGAAACTGCTGTCAGATTCGAGTACGCCGGAAGTGAAGAATTTCGTACGGCAAAAAGTCCAGTCCGCGAAAACGCTGCTTGACGCGCTTGAACAACGGCAAATAACGCTTGAGAGGGTGGCGCAGTTTGTAATCGAACGTCAGAAAGGATTTTTTAAAAAAGGCGTCGAGGGCTTGCGACCGCTTAAAATGCAGGATGTCGCTGATAATCTCGGGCTGCATGTTTCAACAATTTCGCGTGCGGTTTCAGATAAATATATTGATACGCCTCAGGGAATTTTTTCGCTTAGGTACTTTTTCCGCTCAGGAACGGTCAATTCTGTCGGCGAGGAACAGAGCATAGAGCATGTTAAATCTACGCTTAAGGAGCTTATTGAAGGTGAAAATCAGGCGAAACCTTTGTCGGATGACCATTTGTGCAAAGTTTTGAGTGATAAGCTGAAAATCAAAATCGCTCGCAGAACGGTGGCGAAATACCGGATGATGCTCAACATCCCGTCATCGCACAAACGCAAAAAATAACCTGCAGAAAATACCAGCTTTGAATCTGATTAAAGCTCCCTTTCAAGATTCTTTGAATCTGAGACATAGAGAACCCAGAGAATTTGACGATTTCCATTACAGTCATTCTGAAGGAGCATAGCGACTGAAGAATACAGGATGGTCATACACAAAACATCGAATAATGAATTATTTATTTCCCAATTAAGTTAAAGATTCAGATTCAGAATTTTCCAGACATAATTAATTAAATGTATTCCACGTTTTACCTTCAGCTATCCTGGATTCTTCGTTTCACTCGCTTTGCTCGTTCCAATCAGAATGACATGTCTCAACATTGGTGGAACAGGCATGTCTGGATTCAATCTTTCTCGGTGACGGTGAATTCTGCGGAAGTAAAACCGGTCTTGTTTTCATCAACGACAATTGCGCGAATGATGTATTTACGCGGTTTCAGCGTGTTCGGAATCTTGAAAGTTACTTCTGCTTTGCCCCCGACAAGTTTCACCACTCGTTTTACGATGACTTTCTTATTAGCGATTTCGTGGTTTTTGATGGCCTTTTTCTCGAAATCCTTGTCATTTATGTCGATTAAACGCGGTTTTTCAAGGAAGTCCGCCAGTTTACATTCGAAAGTTGCGAGGATTTCACCGTTTTCCGAGTCGCAATTGATGAATGCGTTGATTTGTGCCCCTTGTGCGACAGAATCTTTTTCAATTTTTATTTCACATTTAAGTTCAGGATGTGGAATTTTTAATGCAGGGTCGCCGAAAAGGTTGTAAAGCCAGAGATGCGAGCGTTTTCCCACCGCATATCCTTCAAGTGCCGAAATCTTGAGTTTCATTCTCTTAATCATCTGAGCCATTGGCATTTTCAGCGTTAGCATGCGTCGTTTGGTTCTGAGGAACAGTTTTCCGAGTGTTTCCGCCTTGTCAATTGTCGCAGCCCTGAAGAATGCGGTTTCCAGAAGGTAATTTGCCTCAGCGGAAATCCTCGACGATGCGATAACGCCGATTGGACCTTTCGGATTAGCGAGCAAAGTTTCTGCAAGCGAGGGTTTATCCATGTCGTAGCAACCTGTGTAGCAGGTAAAAAACGCAGCAATTGGGAATTTTCCTTTGCAATCAATCTTTGCAGCATCCTTGACCGTAAAGACCGTGTATTTTTTGTTCCTGAAATGTAAACGATCTACGCTCGTCTTCCAGCCGTGACCAATGTAATTCAGTATCAGCGAGCCTTTGTTGATTTCGGAAATGAGTTTTTCGTTGTATTTACTTGGTGCGAATGCGTATGGCGAGTTGACGTTGGCGTAGGTGAATGTGCCTTCGTATTCAGGTGCAAGATTGTTGATAACGCCTGTTTTGAAGAAGTTTTCGATGAGATTGCTGACAAATTTGGGTACGCCTTCGAAACGCGGATCACCCGCGAAAATGTTGATTCTTCTGCGCCAGAGCCCGCCTATCGTTTGATTTTCATATTTTTCCACCGCTTCAAGATATTCCTCAACTTCCTTTTCCTTTGTAAACGTGAGTCTGCCCACGGGAATCGTTGGAACGTCGTCATCTTGGGGTCTGCATGCGTACGAATTGTCGGAAGGTACATTTTCGTAGGTTCCAGGACCGGTAATTCCGGGGTCGGTCTTGAATTTTTTGTAAAATCCAGGAATATGCGTTTTAGGGTCAAATTTTTGACCAACAGGTGTAATATCACCGAGTAGAAGCACGTAGAAATTCGGGCATTTATAATTTTTGGGGAGCTTTGACGGGTTAGCGTCAATCTTATCCGATGACCCAACTCCTACCCTAGATCGATACTCCAAAATCACCTGCTGTACCGCATTTCCAGCATTTTCCTCTGGAAATTTTGTCAAGCATTCAGCAACTGTAAAAATCTGTGTCTTGAATCCGGTCTTCCGCCTGTATTTTGCGTATTTTTGTGCAGATTTCCTAAGCGAATCCGTCGTAATTATCAGATAATCAATTTTCTCTTCGATAGCTTTCGATTTATTCGGTTTTTCCACCTGCAAACGTGCTGAATCCTCAACAATCTGCGCATTTACACTAAAAAATGCAAAACACAAAAAAATTGCAAAAAATACCACTTTCCGCATTCGAATCTCCATCCATACGGTTTGTATAAAAATTTCGCTATTTGGTTTCAATGTCTTTGTGTGACTCAATCTGCGAGTGTTTGATGAAAGATTTTGCATCAATATCAGGTTTCAATGACCGAACAATCGCAAGATTTCCTCGGATACTCAAAATCCTCACTGATTCACCTTTCATGATACTCAAAGTCGGTTTTTCCGCCTTCGCACGAAAAACAATTACATTATTGGTTCGAGGGTCGTTCGCTTTCACTTCACCGGTACCATTATTTACAATCTGATTGATAACTTCCGCTTCCAAACCGATTAGCGAAGTGCTTGAAATCTGGGTGTTCGCCTGAAAATCATAGAGAATTTTCACGAGTCTGTAAATGAGATAATAGAACATGAATCCACCGAGAGCAGCGGTAACAATGTGATGGGAATGCCAACTGTAATGTTTTGCGAAGAAGCCGAACATGCCAAAACCCGTGATAAATCCCAAAATAAGCTTAATGCTCAGAAAACCCGGACCACCGCCTGTTGAGATATCAGAATCAATATCCGCTTCGACATCTACGTCAACATCGATATCCACGTCCACATCTACGTCAATGTCAGCATCCTGGTCGATTCCGAATATCAGCATTAACGCAAGGAGAATTGCAGGTACAATGGCTGTAAGCGCATAAAGTGTTTCAACGGTCATACAACACCTCTCTCATCGAACACAAATTTTATTATTTATTATACCATCATTTCGTTATCATCGGGTTGCATTACATTATTAAGTTCGATATCAAAAAGCGTTTGTATAAAAACCTATTACGTAGTTTAATATTTGGTATCATCTAAGATTTGAATTTTATGCATTCCAAGTTCAAAATATTGGAGTTTATACATGTTTTTCCACTTGTTATTGCACAAAAAAGGTGGAGGTAAACTTTTCGCTTTTTTCACGATATTGTGTATTGCAGGCGCAATCTGGGCATACTTTTTATTGTATGTACCGACTTTTGAGAAAAAAATCAGCAAACCGAGTGAAATCGAACAATTAATTGAGGATGCAAAAACATATCTCTCTGAAAATGACTATCTAAACGCACTTGAGGTTGTCAAGGTCGCTAACACCCTTGAAAATATTGAACCTGTTTATGTTGACACCCTCAAAACACTTGAGAATCAGGCAGTTTTGCAGGAGTTTGAAAGCACATTAGAGCAAGCGGAAGAATTATCGGTAATTGGCGCAATCGTAGAATCTGATGCAATGCTGAAACAGTTGAGAAGCAGGTAAAAATCGCATCTGATAGCGAGAATCTTAAAAGAATTGAGAAACTTGAATCACGCAATCGTACAAAGGAGTTGGAATTTCTGATTGAGGAGATTGGGAAGCTAATAAAGCGTGAATTATTCAGCGATGTGGGCATCAAAATCAGTGCTGCTTACAAACTTATCGAAATCTCAGAGAAATTCAAGGATTTCAAAAAGGACGAATTTATCGAACGACTTGAAGTGCTTGAGCGAGAAAAAGAACATTTAAGCGTCGAAGATACTATCAACGAGATTGATTTGCTTATCTCGAACGCGGTTTATGCGGAGGCGTATCAGATTATTCGAGGCTTAGATGAATCGGTCATCAAAGAGAATTTAATACAGCGTTTGCAGAATTTAAGACGTAATTGCGAGGAAAAACTCTGTGCTGCGATTATCAAGGATGCTGAGAGTTTGGAGAAATCAGGCGAATATCAGAAAGCTCTGGAGGTTTTGAAACTTGCGGATGTGTATGAATTTCAGGCTGTAGAATTGAAGTCGCAGATTGAAGAAATGCGAAATATGCTTAGGGAGCGGATGACAGCGGGTACTGGAGATATTGACACTAAAATTGCTGAGGCAAATGTCCAAGTTGAGAATAAGCAGTACGAAGAAGCATTGAAAACACTTGGAAAACTCGGTTCGATGCAGAATATTCATGCTGAGCAAGCACAAAAAATCGCTAAAATCGAAAGTAAAGCAAGAATTTATCTGGCATTCTCGAAAGTTCAATACAACAAGAACGCGGTTTACATTAACAATTTTGTAACTCTGGAGATTGTAACGAATTCTGGCGAGGAGTTTTTCGGCAAAATGTTCAAGGAAGAATTTCAGCGTGTAAAATCAGCAAAAACCGACGAGAAATCAGAAGAGAGTTCAAAAGTTGTTCTGATGACACACTCCGCCCACGACACCAACCGAAAATACATCTTGATCGATGTCTCCGAGATTTCTGAATACACAACGTTTACTGTATCTGAGATTGACGACAAACTTTTTAGTAACGAGATTGATTTCTGGTCAGATTCACTATTGGTTGATTTTGACGCGCCCGAAGCCTTCAAACTCGCGAAATTTATCAAAGCAACTCTTGAAACGACGAATCGCGCAAAAATTTTATTCGATGAAGCGTTGAGCGAAGATGAATTTCTCTGGCAATCTTACATGCTGCGAAGATCAGAGTTTTTCAAAAAATGTGTAACCTTCATTCTAAATAATGATGCAAATGCTGCTCACCTGGAATTCGATAAAATGCTGAAACTCTTTCCATTTGCAGACAAATTCCAGAAAATCTCCGTTTCAACCGTTGAAGATAAATTTGCTGCTTTTCAAAAAGAAATTTTGGACGAAACCAGCAAATATATGAAGAATGCAAAAACCGAAAATTTGGTGCAACTCAATAGATTTCAGCAAAAATTGCTCGAAAAAGACGAAACTGGAATTATTAACTATGCTGATAACGCTAATTCACTTGCATTAGAAAACCTTTCAAACTTTAATAATTATAATCCTGAATCTTATTACCGACTTGGACTATCCGCATATTACAGCAGATTGGCTTTGCAGATGTTATTGAAAGCGAAATCAAAGGGTGCTGTGGTTGATACAAAAATTAATGAAATATTGAAAAATTTATACAAAATAAAAATACTCGCAGAGTATTGAGAATAAGAATTCATTGTACCTTAATAGGAGAGGAATATCATGGTAAGTATTTTAGATTTAATTAACAATGAAATGCCATTAATGCTGTCAGGTGTTGAAAATTATCTTAAGGTCATTCTCTGGATGATTAGTGGAATAATTGTTCTTTTTACCGGTCTCAACTACAAAGATTTCTTCAATAGGTCGAATTTTGACCTTATACTGCTGGTAATGCTGTTTCCGGTTTGTGTTTTGTTTTTCAGCTTCACAGCAGCAGTACTTATTGTTGGCGTCTTCTTCACGTGGCGTTTACTGCTAAGGTTTGCTGACAAGGAACAACACATATCGATTCAACTGCCGGTGTGGGTACTTGTTTTCGTATTTATCATTGGCTTCAGCTTTACTATTTACAATATTTACAAATCGGATGTCAGCAAGAGCAACATGGAATATTCGATAGAAGTGCAGGATGCGATTTTGCTTGGTGAGATGCCTTATGAAATTCAGGACCAAGATGCTGAGAAAGCAGCAAAACAACAGAAACTATTACCAGGTCCTTTGGCTTATTATATTTCATATTTGCCACATCTGATTGCACCATTAACCACTGAAATTAACAACGAAAAATACTATCTTACGAATTTCGATAAAGAAAAGATGGATTATTTTAGTGTTCCTGTGCCTGAGGGAATCAAATTTACAACTTTTGCAGACATTGAAAGCGGTTCAAAAGCCTACGCAGATAAGATAAGTAAAACGGTTAAACAGGAAAAGTTGAAACAGAATATTCTTGCAACAATTGAAATGGAATCAATCAAGAAAGTCGATACTTTTGGGTGCAAAGTACTTCAGATATTTGCACTTATCGTACTTCTGGGTGGATTATTTGCCGCAACGTACAAGCTTGCTTCGCTTAGACTTGCGTTTTTCATGATGGTAATTGTACTTTTCCTGCCTTGGAAGGCGGTTTTGCTTTCTTCAACCTGGCATGTCCTGGCAATCGGTGTTTTCATGTTTGCGATATTTTTCCTGAAGAGAACATGGGTCAGCGGAGTTTTGTTTGGTATCGCTGTTGGCATTAATCCGATATTGCTGATAACCTTACCTTTGTTTATAAATTACTACATGCCGAACATCGCCATTAAAGGTTACTGGTTGATTTCGCTTGGAATCATGGTTTTCGGTTTGATAATTCTTGTATTTGCACCTTATTTCAACGAATCTATGCTAGGATTTATGCCGACGAAGATTTTCGGAGCATTGGTAATTTTCATCGGGTTAGCAGTCAGCCTAATAATCTCGTTCCTCGGTAATCCTTTGAAGAGAGCGCCAGGCGGATTTTTCTTCGCATTCTTAATCGTTGTTATAATCTCATTCCTTATGGTTGTGATGAATAGCCATGCGAATTCGATTACTGATTCAATCAGCATTTTCTCGAAAAGCGTGATTGCAACATCGTTTATCACTGGTGCAAGTGTTCTGAAAACGATTGCAATACCTTTATTTGCCATACTTTTCATGTTCAACTTCCTGCCGAGAAACATTGCCCAGGGTGGTTTAATTGTACTCTCAGCGGCGTTGATGTTTTTCACGATTTACATTCTTGAAATACCGATGAATGGTTCGGAATTTATTCTTCTTCTGCCTGCTCTGTTTATTTCGCATCTCAAAGGTTCAATGCTTGCTGAGGACAAGCTTACTTCAATTAGACTCAATGAATCTATTGAAAGTAGAGCATTCGGTAAGGATGAGGATTTGGAAGAGCTTACTGAAGAGGATAAATTGTACGGGATATCAGACTTTACAGGTGCAAGTGATGATGATAATCAGGATGAGATGCTGCCTCCTTATGACCAGCAAGCAGTTGAACTTGATGATAATGGTGAAATCATCGGTAATTCTGATGATAGCTTTCTGAATCAGAATGCTGAAAAAGCATCGTTAATGACGACTGATGCACTTATTGAAGGGCTTGAGACTGAGATTCCTAAAGATGCTGCCGGTACAATTGGTGACATGGTCGAAGAAGTTCTTGAGCAGAAGGAAAAGGAAGAAAAAGAGGATGATAAGGCATAACAAGCATAAGCCTTCAAACTCAAAGCTTTCTAAATTTCAAAAAAACTCAAGGGGGAGACGAAATCTCCTCCTTTTTTTATTTGTTTGTAAGAGCGGCGATGAGGACGAGGCTTGTGGCATCGGTGATTTTGACGCGGACGATGTCACCGATGTTGTTGCCAGCAGATTCCCAGACAACAATCTGGAACTGGTTTGTGCGCCCATACTGTCGTCGGTCATCAAGCTTAGAAACACCCTCAACAATGACATCAAACTCCTGCCCGATTTTGCTTCTATTTTTTTCGATGCTGATACGTTCTTGCACCTCCAGAAGTTCGCGATTCCTGCGTTTTTTCACGTCAATCGGCACGTCATCAGGCAAATCCTTGCTGCACCCAGTCCCAGGACGCTCAGAATACTTAAAAACATAGGAAAACTGCAAACGCACTTTCTCAAGCAAATCCTTTGTCGCCAGGAAATCTTCTTCGGTTTCTCCCGGATACCCGACAATCCAATCC
>JAIOTL010000147.1 GCA_021106775.1 Planctomycetota bacterium
AAGCAGCATCGTTGTTTTCGGGTGATTTATCGGGTGTTTTGAAGGGTGGCAGAATTGAATTCGCAGGACATAAGCCGTATTCACCCGGAGACGATTTCCGCTACATTGACTGGAATGCCGCTTCCCGCTCGGATTCCCTGCATTCTAAGACGTATTTTGCGGAAAGCACCAGCAAAATCCATGTGTGGATTGACACGAGTGCGTCAATGTTCGGAAAACTTGAGGAATCCTTCAAACTCGGTATATCGCTTGCGTTTCTTGCATTGAAGGCGGATGCGGAAACAAGTCTTAGCTTTTACACTAACTCAAACAAGATGCAATATCTTGGTTCGTACAAAAACCAGGCGTCGATTTTCGAGATTATCGGGTTAATCAAAAGTCTTGAATTCTCAGATTACGAAGGTTTGCGCTTACCCGTTGACCGCATCGCAAAAAGCTTTGGACGCAACTCGCAGATTATTTTAATTTCGGACGCATATGACGATGAGCTTCTGCAAACCATGAAATCCTTCACGCAACGCAATATGCTTGTGCTACTTCTGCACACTCTCAGTCAGGAAGAATTAACGCCAAAATACTTCGAAAATATGCTGTTGGTTGATTCTGAAACCACAGAAATGCTCAAAATCAAAGGAAATACATCAGTCCGCGACGCATATATCAGGGAACTTGAAAAGCACATCGCAAAAATCAAAGGATTTTCGAGACAACATCACATCGCCTATAAACTTTGCAATACAAACATGCCAATTAATGAGTTATTAATAAAGCACATCCTGCCAAAAACCTAAAAATCCTATTTTTAGCGTAAACACTATTTGGGAGATGGTTTCCAGATGCGGTTTTCTTTGATTAGCTTTTGATTCAGAAATATTTTGTTCAGACCTTGGCGCAGCCGATTCAGCAGTGCTTTATCTTTGATTGTTTTTATTAAATTGACAGATTCAGTCGGGTCTTTTTCGAGATTGTATAAAAACTCCCGGTTCGTTCGCATGTGCTTGATGTATTTGTAAGGATGCAACAGTACTGAAAGATGTATGCCGTCATAAGGCTGAACAAGGTAAATCTCATGCTGAGAATTTTTGTCGTCCTTGAAAAATGATTCACCCATGAAATGGTTTCGAGTTTTGATGTTCAGCAAATCAAGTATTGTAGGTGCGATGTCCATCTGTGAATAAGCGAATTTGTCAATATACTGAGGTTTCAAATGTCCGTTCCAAAGCATCACAAATGGTACTCGGAATGATTCTTCATAAGAGCCAACTTCATTGCTGTAATTGCCATGCTCTCCAATCGGAAAACCATGGTCACCAAGGACAATTACGATGCTGTTTTTCAGATAATCTCGCTTTTCCAATTGTTTGAAAAATTCCCGCATATATTTATCGGAAACGTGTATCGAATTTGCATAATCTTCTTCCATATCTGCAGGATTTTGATACAGATATAACTGGTCTTCAGGGACGCGGTTAAACCTTGCATGATTCGAGATTGTTGCCATCACCGTGAAAAATTTCTTGTTTTTGCTGTTCTCTTTTCTCAATCTGTCCAGCACTTCAAAATATTTTATATAATATTGGTCGTCCTGAAGTCCCCATCCCCAGTTGTATTTTTGGTCAACATTTTTTATAAATTCTTTGGTCATTGCCTGTCTGATATTAAATCCTATGTGTTCAGCAAATTTTCCTTCATTGTCGAATGTCAGATTGCGTGCAGCCTTGAAATACAATGTTTCGTAGTTATACTCCTGAAGAATGTCAGCAAGTGAATGCAAGGTCAAATCCGAATGATTGGAATAAACTTTTCCGCGATAACTGGGAATAATCGAACAGAGCGTTGCAAGTTTACATTTTGCGGTCTGAATTGAGTTTGAATAAAAATTCTTTATGAAGACACCCTTTTTTATCAGACTGTTGAACAGTGGTGTATATTCAATGCCATTTTCATTTTTCACCTCGATAAATCTGGCATTGAATGATTCAACCATGACGATAAAAATATGCGGTAAATCATCGTTCGAAAACTGCTGGGTTTGAGCTGGATTGCCTGTATTAATTGCAGGTTCATTAATATAAGGGAATTCGTTATTATCATCGATGCCAGATGAGAAATCCATCAGATGATATTGGTAAATGCTTTGGAAAAAATATGTCAGATTTTCGTAAACCAGCACGGGTGAAAGCAAAATAGTGATGTATACAACAAAGGTGAACGAAAGATTGTAAATGTAGTTTTTAGGCTTTTTCCAGCGCGAAAGGAATTTTTTCTTTTTCTCAAGAAACACTAAAATCAGAACAAATGCAAACATGCCGACAAAATACAAAAACCGACCTTTCATCAGGAATAAATCGAGTGATTCTAAGTAGAATAATTCACCGAAATTGTCGTAAAGCAGGCTGTAATCCAGGCTGTTCCTCGTAGCCATGTGAAAGCAAAGTAAAAAGATGTAAAGCAGTATTGTACAGACATTGAAAGAAGCACGTAAAACAGGTTTTTTCTGTGTCAACAGGTTTATTAATTGAATGTAAACTATGAGGGAAATGTAGCTCAGCACGATTGCAAAAATACCTTCGAAATCAAGGTTTATCTTGAAGTTTTTCTGAAATGGTGTGAAAAGCTCGACTCCCAAAAAATATACAATTAGAAATGTTTGAAAAAATAAAAGCAGTTTTGTTGTAAAGCACAGTTGAATTGGTACAAATCTCGAAATTCTAGAAAAAATATCTTTTATCCGCATTTTAGTAAACCTTTATCAATACTACAGCAATATCATCGGTTGGAGAACCAGCATAAATATAAACAGTTTAGCGAACCTGGTTCTCAACAATCTTCGGGTTGGCACCACGCGGGCTGATGACACGCACCGCATCGACCTTTACAGGACATGAATCCACACAAACGCCGCAACGCACGCATTTGCTGTCATCAATCACATGAACCTGTTTCTTTTCACCGCTGATGCAGTCAACCGGACAATTCCTTGCGCACATCTGACAGCCGGTGCATTTTTCAGGGTCTATCCAGAAATCTATCAATTCGGTGCAAACACCTGCCCGACATTTCTTGCTTTTAATATGTTCTTCGTATTCTTCGATGAAATATTCAAGTGTTGACAACATCGGGTTCGCAGCGGTGCTTCCAAGTGCGCAAAGTGACATTTCAGTAACACCCTTACCAAGCTCGCGCAAAGTCTGAATATCTTCTACCTTTCCTTCGCCCTTGGTGATGCGCGTTAAAATCTGAAGCATCTGATAAACGCCTTCGCGACA
>JAIOTL010000346.1 GCA_021106775.1 Planctomycetota bacterium
AAACTGAAAATGGCGAGTACAAAGTTTTCTCGAAGTCAGGTAAATCAAAATATTCTGACGTATTCAAACTTATTGATTTTGCAGAGGATTTTGTAAGCGAGATTATTGTCAAGCCATCGGAGCCGACGATTAATTCTAATGAAATCGATTTGAACTTTGCGCAAAAACTGTCCGAAAACCGAAAAATCCCAATTATATTTGGTATAGATACGAATTATATTGACAAAAACGAGCTTTCGGAAATTATGACTCAAACGAAAATTTCCGGTATTTTGGCAGCAAACGTATTTCATAATCCACAAAGCTCGATGATTAAGCTGAAACGTTGTCTGGAACTGAACTCAATACCAGTTCGCCTGTCAATGAATTGTCTGAAAAAGTATGTATCGAGAAAAACCGGACAGATTGAAATTAACCTGATTGAAAAAAATCCGAAACAGGACAGCGATATACTGAAAAGAATCGATAAAGCACAGGAAGACGAGGATACACAACAATATTGAAAGGAAATATTATGCGTAAAACTATTATACTATTATTGTTGGCAATGATTATTGTTGCAATAACTATTTTCTTAACACTGTTTATTGCAAATCCATCCGCTGAGACAACAATCGTTGAAAAGAGCGAAAACCTAAATGCAACGCTCTGGGTGCAGACTTCGGTTGAATATAAGATGTTAGCGAAAATGGCATACAAACTCGCTGAGGAAAAGCTGTCAATTGCATTGGATGATAAAAACTGGTCAGCACTTGATGAGGAAAACGCATCCGCGGATTTACCACCTGCGATTATTCTCGATATTGATGAAACCGTCCTTGATAATTCGCCGTTTCAAGCAAGACTCGTCCAAAAAAATATTCTTTTCAATACAGATTTGTGGGATGAATGGGTTACTGAAGCGCAGGCGGAGATAATTCCAGGCGCGTTGGAATTCATCAAGTTCGCGAAAAGTAAGGGAGTTGCGGTCTTTTACGTTACAAACAGGCTTTTCAAAAACGAGCAAGCAACTTTCGAAAACCTAAAATCCTGTGGATTCCCTGTCGAGAGCATAGATGAACTGCTGATGAAAAAGGAAAAGGATGAATGGGGTTCGGATAAAACCTCGCGTAGGGAGTTTATTGCTGAGAAATATCGAATTTTGATGCTTCTCGGTGACGATATGAACGATTTCGTTTTTCTGGGCAAAGTTACGCCAGTGAAAAGGCTGGAAGCTGCTGAAAAATATACAGGATTCTGGGGAAAGTCCTGGATAATCCTGCCTAATCCCGCGTATGGCAATTGGGAACGCTCAACCTACGGCTATGATTACAAATTATCTGAAAAAGAAATCGTTGATAAGAAGCTGAACCTTTTAATCACAAAACACAGCAAATAATTTTGCGTCGAATCGAAGAACATTTCTCACGTTACATCGGTAATTATTCAGCTTTTCCAGATGATTTTTTGCGAGCGACCCATTCGGCGTAGAGTTTTTCAAGTTCAGGCTCAATAACATTGCGTGAAGCCACGTTATACGGACGTTTCTTATGAATCCCATAATACAAAACCTGTTTGCGCAATTCCCGAACCGCACTCACCAGCTGAACATCTGTTTCCACTGCCGTATAATACTCCCTGTCAACCAGAACATCAGGCATCCGAGGATTGCCTTCAAGGTCAACACCGTCAACAGTGTAGCATCCATACCCGGGTAGTCTGATGCTTGTGCCGTCTGAAAGCCTGTAACTGCTGGTGCCAATAACTCCACCGGTTGTCGGCATTCCAATTACAGGTCCAATTCCTAACCTTTGAAATCCTTCAGAAAATATCTCGGCATTGCTTACCGAATTTTCGTTTGTTATCAGCACGACTGGCTTCTCGTATGAATATCCACGGTAAATATTTTCGCTTATGCGTCCAAAAGTCCGTACACTGCGCATAATAAACGGTTTTTTATAAAGTATTTCGAGAATATCCCGTGCAGTGTAGCCACCGGTGTTTCCACGCATATCAAGCACAAAACCTTTTTTGTTGGTAAAACTGTTGAGTTCACGTTTGAGCTTCAGAACTCCCGCGCTGTTCATGCCTGCGATGTGAATGTAGCCAAATTCGTTGTCCGAAAGCGTGTCTGTGTTTTCCTTGCAGCGTTTCAGCCAGTTGTCTTTCTGTTTGTACCACATCGACATGCGGCTTTGACCTCTCAGTTTCACAGTGAATTTCTCATGTTCCGCAGGATTAGGTTTCTCGGAAAGTGTCAGAAAAACTCGTTTGCCCAGCTTCCATCTCAACAAAGTATCAAGGCACACATCGCGTGTAAGCTCAGTGCCGTCAACCGCGAGAAGATACATGCCGGGCTTGATACCGACTTTCAGTGTATCCGTATCCTCGATGATGTCTTCAATCAGGAATTTTCCCTGCTCAAACAAAACACGCGGGTTAAAGAATATGCCGAATTCCCCGGTAGTATCACTAGTGCGCGAGTAGCTTTTTCCATAATATCCGGTATGCGAGGAGTTAAGTGAGCCAAGAAGCTCAGAGTAAATCGAGCTAATCTCGTTATCATTCGAGTTTCCATCGATCATTCTGCGATAAAATTTAGCTGCAGGCATCCACTCGCGAATTTTCTCGGATGAATAGTAATAATTCTCGAACACCCAAACAGCTTCGTCGTAAATCCCGAGTCTTTGCTTGATAGGGTCAATAATATAATCGAAACGCATTGAAATTGCAGAGTTTCGGTTCGTTTTGTGATCGAACTTGTTGATTCTACCAGCATTTCTGAAGCAGATGTAACGACTGTCAGGACTCAGCCAAGGAGAATCCTTACTGCCAGGAATCACTGCAAGTTTCCGATGCCCTGCACCGTTGATGCTGCAAGTCCAAAACTGATTATCAATTTTATATATAACTTTCTTTACTGTGCCGCTTTTCACGATAATCGGATTCCATTCATCCGTTGGTGCTGTTGAAACCTGCGTCATTTTCTCCCATGCCTTGTCAAATTCCGCACGCCATTTTTTCGCATCAGCATCGCTGAGAACAGAAGTAACAACTGGTTTTTTCACAACAGGTTTTTTAGGTTTCGTTTGATTTTGCTTTGTCTGTGGCGTTTTTGGTTGTGTTTGTGCTTGTTTTTTCTTCTTTTCTTCTTCGATTGTGCTTGATTTTATAATCCTGCCAAGTAGTGAGTCAAGTCCGTCTTCAGAATAGCCTGCAAGCGGTTTCTCATCAAAATTCAAAGTGTATAAATCCCAGTCATGGTCGATGTAAGTTGTGAAAATGATGTTCATTTCATCAGGAGACCAGCACGGATTGTATGTGTTGGACTTGAAAAAGGTGAGTTGTCTCGAAGTAATCTTGCTGTCAAGCGAGGCAACCCAGATATTCGCGTTCAGGTCGTTTGCCATCTTTGGTGTAAACAGAACGAATCTGCCTGTTGGTGATATGCGGTATTTCGGTTCATCTGTGAGTCCCTGTCTTTCGAAAATACCACCGCTGAAGATTAAAACTTCTTCACCCGTCTTCATATTTCGTTTCCGCAATTCATTGTCATTGCGAATGTAAAGCATGTTTTTACCGTCCGGGGTTAGAGTCGGCATCATTTCCTGATGCTCAGTTGCAATAACCGGCGTTAATTTACCTGTTTTGATGTCAGCACTGTAAATATCAGCGTTACCGTTCATTAGCGTAACGAAATAAACTGTTCTGCTGTCTTTGCTCCAGCAAGGATGGAACTCACGATTTGGCGTAAAAGTAAATCTTTCGGTAAATCCACCTGAAAGGCTCGAACCCACGAAAACATCGCCGTTGTGGATTACCGCAACTTTCCGATTATCTGGTGCAATACTGAAATCTGTTATCGAGTCAGATTTAATAACACGTTCCTGCAAAAACTTAACTTGCAGAGGATTGACATCGATTTTCAAGGTTTTTTCAGAGGCAATTGTCATTGTTTCAGGATTAACAACATAATAATTAATTCCTCCAATACCGTTCTCGATTGCAATGTGCCACATATCTTTAAGGAAAACAACATTTGTTGAACGCAGAGGGAATCTCGAAATGGGTGAAGGGATAATGAGTTTTGGTGTAAGAGCGTCTGGCGCATCATTTAACGGGTCAATCATGAAAATTCCGTTATTTCCAAGAATTTTTTGGTTTTTTGTCGGGTATGAAGAATATAGCAGCACATTACGCTGTTTTTTCGGGTGCCATACGAATTTCGGTGCAGAATCCGCAAACATATTATCCGTGAGCTTGCGATAATTGCTGAGCTCGCCAGAGTCAAAGTCTGCCATCCAAATCTCAGAATCACCATACCCAGAATATGCAGGGCGTCGATACCCAATAGAAGCACCACTCATCTCAAAGGCAACATGTTTCATGTCCGTGGTAACTGTAGGAGAACTCTCAGATTCCTTGTATGAATGCATGAGCCGAACGGGTGTCGTTAATTTTTCTGTCGAAGTCATGAAAATGTCAGAACGAGTTTCGCGAGAGCCATAATAAAAAACATATTTACCATCAGGAGTAACTTCCGATACATATTCACTAGTATGATACGATGTCAAGCGTGTCGGCATACCGCCTTCGATTGAAATTCGGAATATATCGTAATTATCAGCATAATTGGCGATATATAGAAGTTCTTTTGAGTTTGGCATCCAGATTGGTTTTATTTCACGTGCTGGATGTGCTGAAACCCTTCTGACATCTGACCCATCAACATTTGCGACCCAAATATTACCCTGTGCGGAGAATGCCAACTTTGTTCCGTCAGGCGAAATGGCTGGATGACGCAGACGCACAACTGGTGAATCGTCGGTCAAAACATTTTCCAGGTTTAATTTAGTATTTGTATCTGCAACTATGAAAGCTGTAAGAGACAAAAGCAGCATCATTGCAATCACGTTGAAGTTACGCATGAATCCTCCGGAATTATCAATATGTTATTTTGAAATAGAGAACAATTTTAAGACCCTGAATGAGAAATTATACTTATTTCTTCAATTATTGTTTGATGCTGAAATATTCCAATGAAACTGCAAGTTAAATATAATGGTTTGTGTCATTCCTGCGAAAGCAGGAATCCAGTAACACTGAATTAATCTTGTATTCGCTGGATTCCCAATCAAGTTGGGAATGACAGAAAATTATTTCTGTTCCACTATCAATGCTGTAGGTGAAATATAAATAAACGGGGAGTTTTCGATGATTCAGGATACAGACACAATTGAGAACATTTTATCACGTTATCCGCAGACGCTGAAAGTTTTTCAGGATTTCGGAATACCCGCCATCGCTTGTGGCGAGCCAATCTGGGGCACAATCCGCGAGAATGCGAAACAATACAAAGTTGATGACATTGACGCATTAATGAGTGCATTAAACGAAGCTTCAAAAGGGAACTCATTTTTGGTAAAATAAAGATACAAAATCTTGATTACATCGTATAAATTATGATTATGAAGAAATGAGTAAAGTTGAGGAAACAATGAAGCACGGATTCGCAATATTGGCAATAATCATCTTCTCGACATTTTGGCTATTTGGAATGAATGATTTATCACGAAATATCTGCAATATAGATAAAACGGGTGTTTCGTACAAAATTTCACAGAAATCAACTGATGATATTGTTGAAATTGTTGACGATGATGCAGAATTAAAACTAAAAACATCCGCAGCAGTCCAGAAAGCGTTTCGGTTCCTTGCTGACAGCCAGAGCAAACACGGATATTGGCTTTGCGATGTGGGTTACAAGCTCAATGATTCGTACCAGATTACGAAAACGCGTGGCAAGCATCCGGGCATAACGTCAATTGCTTGTCTTGCGTTCATGGCGAATGGTCATTTTCCCGGGCGTGGACATTATGGCGATGTTGTGCGCAAAGGGCTGAATTTTGTACTCGGTACAATAAAAGACGGCGATCTCGACCCGAAAAACCCGGGCTATGCAAGTTTTGACGGCACTCGTATGTATTCTCATGCTTTTGCAACGCTTTTCTTGGCGGAGATTCTGGGCATGGCAAATTTCTCGGCACAAATCGAAAAACTTATACACGAAAAACTCGTGCTGGCAGTTAAACTCATCGTTAAATCGCAAAACGAGCTTGGTGCATGGAGATATCAGCCAAACGCAACTGATGCTGATACTTCGATTGCGGTTTGTCAGCTTCAGGCATTGAGAGCTGCTCGAAATGTGGGATTGAAGATACCGAAGAAAACAATTGCACGAGTTAAGGAATTTATTGCTCGTTCTTATGAGAACCGCAACGGGAGCTTTTATTATCAGTACAACGAGCAAGAACGTTTCGGTTCGAGGGCAAGCTGGACATTAACCGCAGCAGGGATTTGCGCGATGCAGCAGGCTGGTCAATATCAGTCTTTTCACCGGAAAGACGATTTAATTTCTCTTGAAAAATCGATTAAATATCTTGAGGATGGGTTATACAACCACGATAGACTCTCACGTACTAATTATTATTCGTACAATTCACCAACATACCGCAGTTTTTTCGGTAATGTTCCACGCTATGATTATTTTTACGGACATTATTATGCAGCCCAAGCGATTTACCAGTTCAGCATCAAGAAGAAATCGCTCTGGAAAGACTGGTTTAAGCGGGTTCGCAAGGATTTTCTAACGCTTCAGCGCAGCAATGGTTCATGGACAGACCAGGTTGGCGTGAATTATGCAACGGCGATGGCTGCACTCATATTGCAAATTCATCACGAGTATCTGCCGATTTTCCAAAAATAATTACCGCGCATGAGTTCTTGATATATAATATTCAATGAGCATTAAATGTGTTTGAAAACTATCTTTTATTGTCATTCCCGTGAAAACGGGAATCCAGCGAATACAAGAGGAAATTAATATTACTGGATTCCCAATCAAGTTGGGAATGACAGTTCATTGAACACTTTAATACTTTCTTGACTAAGCACTAGTGAGATTTGCAGGATATTGTTGAAAACATGATGGAGATGACATGGGACTTTTCAAATCGAAAAAAGACCGCGAATTCGAGAAAAACCTTGAAATAAAAAAGGGTTTCACGAAATTTAGGCGTGAAATTACCTCACTTGAAAAAAACGAGAAAGAGTGGATAGACAAATATAAACGTGCCAAGAAACTTAATAACAAGGCAAACATGGATTTCATCAAGGCGAACCTTCGCAAAACATTATCGCTGCGCAAATCGCTTGAAAGCCAGTTTTTGCTTCTTGAATCCGCGGTTCAAATGAAGAATCAGATGGAAGCTTTTTCGCAGTTTTCCAAGAGCATTTTGGCGATTTCTAACGCGATTTCACAATCGTATCAGGAGACGGATATTTCAAAGGTGCAAAAGAATTTTGAGCGAGCGATGTCGCAAGCGGAAACAATGTCGGAAATGATGGATATTTTCCTTGATATGTCTCAGACCACAGTAATTTCCGATGCTGCCAACCTCGATAACATTACCGATGACGACGTTGACAATCTGCTTGAGGAAATTAGTGAAGAAAAAGACAAAAACCTGATGAAAGAACTGAAGGATATGGAAAACGAGCTTGATAATTGACAACCTTGGAGCCTCAATGAGATTTATTTCACTTCTACGTTTCATACCAATTTTTATTTTGATTCTTTGTGCTCATGCTGTCAATGCTCATATCGGGAATCAGGTCGACCATATAATTACGTACAAATTCTCTGATGCTGCGAAAAAGCTTGACGTTAATTTCAAAATTGACTTCGGCTTTGAGTGTGCCACAAACATGCTTTACATTTATGATGCCGATAAAAACGGGCAAATAAATGACGATGAAAAATCTGCTATCGGCAATTATGTTGTTGGGCTTTGGAAAGAACAGTTCGAAGCAAAAGTAAATGAAACCAGGATTTTTCCTGATTCAGTTGAGTATGAATTTTCTGGTGGTGAAATACATTTTCTCTCAGGCGGATTTGCAGTTACGATTTCTGCATCTTTTAGGGTTAAGACGGAAAGCAACAGGTTGAATTGGGAGCTGTTTGACAATGTCAGCGTATATTCTGTGGGTTATTATAAATATCTGGTTCAGGTGAAAAACGCGATAATTTTGGGTAAACCGCTTACGTACGGGAAGAAAACGAACCCATGGGGATTATATTTCAGCCTAAAGGGTTTTGACCGAGATGTCGGCACTTCGACTTTTCAATGGGACGAAGAAGAAGGTGTCATGCTTGTTTCAGGCAGTCGAAAAAAGACGCAGACAACCGAGAAAAATTCTGATGCTGATGTGCCTGGGTCAGATTTTAACGGAATGAGCGACGAGCAGAACGATAATACAACAAAAGATGAAAGAACAAGCAGGAACGAGAAGGACGAACAATTTGTCGAGCTTTTAAAGAAAAATCCGTTATCAATCGAAGGAATTATTGGGCTTGCAATGGCATTTCTGCTTGGAATGTACCATGCGATGAGCCCGGGACACGGCAAAGCGTTAGTCGGTTCATACTTGATAACTTCAAAAGGCACTTTCAAAGACGCGATAATTCTCGCCCTAACGGTAACAGTAACGCATACGGGGAGCGTTTTTCTTTTCGGGGTTGTGATAATGCTGACGACAGCAAACCTGACACCGAGTGATTTTGTGCCATTTTTGTCCCTTGCATCAGGTGTTTTAATAGTTTTTATCGGATTCTGGATTGTTATTACGCGTTCGGAGCATTGGAAACCGCATTCTCACGACCACGACCATGAGCATTCGCACGAACATGGGCATTCCCATGTACATTCGCATGATTTTAGTTTGGATTCGATTCATATATCGGATGAACTTGCTTTGCCAATTCAGGATTTATCGGGTGAAGTTTATGACGTTGAAGATGATGAGATTGAAATTTTGGAGGTTACCAAGCATGAACATGAGCAAAATGTCCTTAAGCTGCTGGTAGAAACATCTGCCAAAGCAAAACCCAGGAAAAAGAAACGAAGTGGTGTCGCTCTTAAGGAGCTGCTCTGGCTTGGGATAACCGGCGGATTGGTGCCATGCCCGACTGCAATCGTTGTCCTGCTAATTGCCGTAGCATTAAACAAAACGGTGTATGGATTGATGCTCATCGTTTCGTTTAGCTTTGGACTTGCTTTTGTGCTTGGAATGCTTGGTGTGTTTATGGTCATTACGAAAAAATTTGTCGGGAAATCAGGCAGATTTGCGAAACTTGCAAAATTTGCACCTGTTATAAGCGGGATTTTTATCACATACGTCGGCTGGTTGATTATATTTGGAGGTTTGCATCAGCTTGAAATAATCACGTTCGAGTTAAACTTCCTGAAGTAATTGATATTTTAGGTTTTGTCCGGTTCAACATTATTTTTAGGTTTTTCGTCCTGATTTTCATCTGATGTGCTGTATTTCGCCGGGTCAAAATCAGAAATATTCACCGGATATTCAACCGGCTTACATTTGCCGCACCAGACACCACCATCAACCACAATCGCCTGCAAATCGCCATTGTTGTCCTTGAAAACGGACTTCACCGAAGGCTTGAGCTGAGCATGCTCCTGACAAACCGCTTTCCCACAAAATATACAAATCGCATGCGCGGGGCGTTTACAAATCCAACATTCCATCTCTAATCCTCAATTTCAGTACACCGATTTTACATCCAATGACCGTCTAGGCAATTTTAAAATTGTTTCCAAACAAAATTATGAACATTGAACGCCTAGGCAATTTAAAATTTACCAAACATAATATTACTCGAAACGTTAAATAGTCAGATTTTGAGTACTGGAGAATAAATGGCAACACATGTTGGTGTGATAATTGATAAAAACTACCTCGCAGCGGTAAAACTCGAAGGCAATTCGAAAAATCTTGTCATCGCTGATTTTGCATGCGAGATTATTCCGAAACAGAAGGAAGGCGAGGAGACAGACCTTTACAGTTATCGAGCAAAAATACTTGATAATTTTCTCAAGAAGCATCATTTTCCAAGGTTGAGTCTTTACCTAGTTGTCAGCTCGGAATTCTGCATGCTCAGGCAATTCACCGTTCCGTTCCTATCAGACGACCAGATTAAAAAAACCGTTCGATTCGAGGCTGAAAGCCATATTCACAGTGCGACAATCGAAGAAATCGAGATTCAGCATATGAAAATCGGTGAGATAAAGAATCGCAGTGAATTGGTTGTTTACGGCATACGTCGTGAAGCACTTGCTGAAACGTTGAGAGCATTGAAAAAATTTCAAATCGAGCCAATGGGTGTCGATACACCGACTTCCGCTATCTCAAATTATTTCGTCAACCGTCCCGAAGCGATTAACGATGAACCTGAACTCTGGATAAACATCGGTGCTGAGGACACTACATTCGCCGTAATCCAAAAGGAAAACCTGAAATATATTCGTGAGTTGAAAACCGGCTTTCCTCTACCTACAAAATTCTTGCAGTCCAAAGAACAAACCAAGACCGAGTTGAAAAAGGTTGCAGCAAAACCCACAAGATTTGAATCCGTTGATGCAGTTGTCCTTATTAATACTGGCGAAACCAAAGGCGTGATGGAATTGTAAAAAATGTACGACCCGTCGAAATGGGTAGAAAAACTTAACCTCGAAATTAAACGGACTTTCGTTTCGCTTCCATCATTAAAAATTAAAAAGATTCGAATTGCAGGCGCAGGGCTTGTTCTGGACGAAGTAATTGAGTCTTTGAAAAAGTATTTACCAGACGAAGAAATTATTGACTGCAAAAATTCGATGTACAAAACCAAGGATAATGTCAGGGAAAACACGACTTTGGCGTCACAAAGCCTTGCTGTTACGCTGGGTTCAGCGTTAAAAGGTTTTAATCTCAACAAATTGAACATCGATTTCAGAAAAGGTGAATTCGCTCTCAAGGATGCCTTTGAAGTTATGAAAGCACCGTTGAGTGTCGCTGTTGTTCTGCTTATGGTTTTGTTTTTTGCGATATTCATTTTTTTCTATAAAAACAAGCAGGACCTTGACAAACTCACTGATGCTTTACACGAGGATATTAAGCACATCTTTGAGGATACATACAAAATCGGGAATAAACAGCACAAGAAATTCCCATCTGACGAGAACAAAATTTCTGCGATTGAAAGCGCGTATTTGATTCTGAAAAAGGACTTCACAACAGTGTCAAATTTTGGCTCAAATCGTGGTCTTCCGGAAGTTCGCTCTGTTCTCAAAGTCTGGCGCGAAATTTTCAAGAAAATTGACTTGGTTGGCAGAGAAAATCCTGCCAAGAAAAACGAGTACGGACAGGATGCACCATCACGCTCTGACCCGAAAGTACCTGACCCGAAATACAACCAAAGATTTAAGCTAGAATTCTCGCTTAGGAGCATCATTATTGATAACAACATCAAGCGCGAACGGTTTGTTCTCGAGGGAAGATGCAAAGATAACACTGCGATTGTGAACCTGAGAAATCTGCTTAATCGCGAGAAAGAGTTGTTCAACAAAGTTATTGAACGTGTCTCAGAAATCACGGATACAGAAACAATAAAAAGGGACAAAATTTATGACACTCGTCCCACGTTTAAGATAGAAGGTGAAATTGTTCCACCTCCTTCGATGGTTAAGACAAAGAAGAAGTAAGCACAAAATTAGTAAACCGGAGAAAAAATGGCTAACAATGTACATAAACCAGGTGAATACGAAGAAAAATCTAATCTGAAATCGAAATTGTTTATCGTAATCGTATTCCTGATTGCAATTACTTTTGCTGTCCTCGCCGGCATACTAAGCTTTCAGAATAAGAAGCTTGAGAAAAGACTTTTCGATATCGCATGGAAAGCGGAATTGAGACTTACCAACAGCATAATTGAAGATAAGAAGATTCAAGCACCAATGAATTCGGCTGAGTACATCGGTGCTGCCAAAGCGATTTCCGACATAATCCGTGAATATTACCAGCGCAAAGAAGAAGGTAAACTCAAGGATGACCGGGAAGACAGAAATGAAATGCCCAAACCTCTTAACATGATACTGCGGGACCTTGGCATAATAAAGGGCATCGAGGTTAACAAAGAGTATAAAAAGACGTATAAAGCGAGGAAAACCAGCAG
>JAIOTL010000098.1 GCA_021106775.1 Planctomycetota bacterium
CTTGATGGTGATTTCCGCGGACTGAAGATCAAACTTTCCGGTAAATTGACTGTGGGCAGACATCAGCAAAACAGTCTTGTACTCACAGGCAAAAAAGTGTCAACCCAACATGCCATAGTCGATAATATTGCTGATGAGTATTTTCTAACAGATCTCGGTTCAACAAACGGCACATTGCTCAATACTAGGAAAATCGAGCCAAACAATGCATTCAAGCTTCATCATGGTTCAGTATTTGAAATCGGAGAGCATCGAATTAGTTTCAATGTTCCAACGCATCTAAGACCGCGAGAAGATGACACAACAGCAATTCGCATCGAAGAATTATCGGTTTTAGCATCGCATTCACTCATTTTTGTGGGTGGTGACCGAAACGGGGAGAGAATGCCGATGCTTAAAAGAATCACAATAGGCAGGAAGGATTTTAACAATATCTGTTTACTTTCACCGCAGGTTTCCGGTGAACACTGCGAGATTTGCTTCGAAAACGAAAGCTTTTTCATCAAAGATTCTGGCTCGGTAAACGGCACATATGTCAACGGTCGCAAAGCACGGAATCCTGTTATATTGAATCATGGAGATATGATAACAGTTGGCGAAAATATGTTAGCGTTCGATCAAGCGGGTATGGCACTGAACATAAATGATAATATCAAGAAAATCCGTGCTTGGTCGCTGAGAAAGGTAAGAAAAGCGGTTGTTTTCTCTTCGATATTACTACTTGCAGCCTTAATTGCGATGTTTTTGGTTTCAGATTTAACTATAGATTATCTCAAGCAATCCAAAATTGAAAAAACCGATGAAGACCTACAATCTATTGTTTATGCTGGTGTAGAGACTTCTCAAGAATTTAAAAATGTTCCTGAAATGTCCTTCGAATATACAGGAACACAGAATACGAAGATTCAAGGCTGGAATTTGTACATACAAGATAGAAGCTGTGATTTCTGTTACGATGAAACTTTCAAAAGCGATGGAAAATGGGCACTTGTAATAAAACCTGATAACGCCCGTAATCCCAAAGCTGAAATCAGGCTTCGTTCAAACAATTCCTTAAATCTGATAATGAAGAGTGCAATAAATTTCAAGGCTTTGGAGATAAGCGCACTTGTGTCAGTAAGGGATTTCACAGGTGTAACTGGCATTCGAGTAATCTGGCATACACAAGCAAATCCTGAAGCGGAAACCATAAAAATCGTTGAAAGTACCCAATTTATCAAAAATGCTTACAAAGAAATGAAATCCAGGGTAGAAGTTCCAAAGAATGCAATCGGGTTTGGAATTGAGCTTTTCCTGCGAGGTAATGCGTCAAAAATCTGGTGGGACAAAGTTATCGTGAAAAAAGCGTCAAATGCTGAAATGTCCATCTGCAATCCGATAATATTCCCTATCGTCGATGCTGAACAAGAAGTTACCGCTGCTAAAAGTCTTACTATGTCGATTGATAAACCTATGTCAGCGGCTATTAAACGTGGAAATCTCGAAGTAATCTCTGACATTTCACCAGTGCTGCTTTGTGACAGTAACCAGATTTACAATAATGTATCAAAAGATGCTGATGTTAACAGTGGTATTGACGAAAGCGGAAAAAGATTCACTGTTTCAATGGGGCTTGAAGACATGCCACATATCCAGGTTGCCAAGCTAAACGATGATGTTTACATTTATAAGATGCATCTTTTCAGCAACACAAGCAATTCTCTGTTTCCGCTTACATTAGATTATGCACGCACAAGCAAATACTATGAAATTGTGCCTGACTTATCTGAAACAAAGCTTGATGCAAACGAATACATTGCACTTTCTCTCGACCTTATTGAACCTTATAATTTAAGAAATAAGTACCATCTACGCCTTTTTAATGAAAAGAATGCTAGCTATATTTTCTTAAAAGACAATGCAACAATCAGCAATGTGTCTGAAATTTGTTGGGGTAACAACTTCGGATACACTGGTATCAGTATCACGCCGAATACCAGCATATACATCGAGAAAAAGATGACCGGATACAAGGTGTATCTTCTTCTCAAAGGTGCAATAGTTAATAAAGAAAAGATACGCATCAAGATTTCTGGGTATTCGACGCAAGAGTACAAAATTAAGGAAAACATACTGAAAACCGCATTAAAACTTTTGGATCGTAAGGATAAATCCGGCGATGTGATAATTTTTGCTAAGAGAATTATGAAGGCTTTCGAATCAGATTCGAAATTTGTTGATAGAGTGAGTAATCAGCTAAAATACAACGTTTTAAATATCGAGAAAAACACTTTATATAATCGTGTTATCAAGGCATGGGAATATATTCAGAAAGAGCAGCAAGATGATCCTACAATAGCCCTTGACGTGCTAAATGATGGTATCAAGGCAGGTGAGGAATTTACGCTGAAATATTCTGCATTGTACCAACAGGATGAGGTCAAGGATAAAACCCGCGATTTACGCAAGGAAAAACCGAAATACATGAACATGTTGTCAAAAGAGGAAAAGCAGCAACGTCTTGATGATGCACAGGAACTGCTTTACAGGGCTAAAACCTTGTCAAACAAACAAAGCTCAAATTATTCACCATTACAGTCGATGCTCTTTTTGAAAGCTTTGATAAACAAATATTTGCCCATAGAACCTGAAAAAGACGAGATTGACAGAAAATTTAACAACGTAATCGACCAGGCAATAAAGTTAAAGATTGAAATTGAGGATGCGTGGAATGATACCGGTGCCGAGTTAGAATTTCTTATGGAAAAAATTACTGAGATAAAAAAAGCTCTTACAGATGGCGACAAAGCGAAGGCTCAGGAACTTGCAGAGAGTGTATTCCGAAATTATCCATTCACCAAATATCGCAATAAAATTCAGAATCTTATTGACGGGAAATAATTAGGGACACAACTAATATGAATGCTGCTCTTCTTGCAATAGGTACAGAAATCACAAAGGGTTACATTGTCAACAGCAATGCATCATTTCTTTCATCAAGGTTAGATAAACTCAACATTGAAACTTCTTACCAGGTTGCGATTCCTGATGATATTGACAGTATTATCCTTGAATGTCGTAAGCTTCTTGAAGTTGCTGACATTTTAATCATTACAGGCGGTCTAGGTCCAACAACTGATGATTTGACCAGAGATGCAATTGCAAAGGCTTTCGATATCGAGTTTACCGTTAGTCAAACGCATTTACAGGATTTTATCAGTCGACTAGAAAAAAGTCAGATTGCCATGCCTGTTAACAACGAAGTGCAGTTTCAATATCCGATAAACTACGGAATTGCAGTTGAAAACCATGTTGGTGTTGCACTCGGGTTCATGATTACAAAATTTGCAGGGAAATTAATCGTTGTTCTGCCTGGTGTTCCGCGTGAGATGATACCAATGTTCAAAGCGAGTGTTGAGCCCGAAATTCTCAGACGATTTGACATAAAAGAGCGAATTTTCACATGTGTCTTAAAATGTTTCGGTGCATACGAATCTGTCATCGATGAAAAGATTAAGCATCTTTGTGCTCCTGAGAAAGACCCGAAAGGCGGGATACAAACCAAGGATTCTGTTGTTATTGTGCGGTTTTGGACAAATGATGTCGATGAAAACCAGGCAAAAGCGCGTTTAAACAAAGTTGTTGACGAAACCAAGAGAATTCTCGGTCCTCTTGTCTTCGGCTTTGAAAATGATGAACTTAATTCTGTTGTTGCGGAATTATTGGCGGAAAGCGGCTTGCGCATCGGATGTGCTGAATCCTGCACCGCCGGTC
>JAIOTL010000229.1 GCA_021106775.1 Planctomycetota bacterium
CCTGGTTTGTTGCAGGCGTCATCTTCAGCGAGACATCCTTGTGAATTTTCTTGCCACGCAGGATTTTCGCAGCCTCAGCGAAATCTTCAATCCGTCCGTTGGTGCATGAGCCGATGAAAACGCTGTCAATCCTGCGCCCGACAACATCCGCCACGTCGTGAACGTTATGCGGCTCGTGCGGCACAGAAATTTGTGGCACAAGATTGTTCAGGTCAATTGTAATCTCATCCGCATACTGCGCGTCCGCGTCCGCCTTGATGACCGGAATTTGTTCCTTTGCAACGCCTGATTTTTCCGACAAATACGTAAGCACATCATCGTTAGGCACCAAAAACGCGGATATTGCGGACATTTCCGTTGCCATACTTGCAAAAGTTATGCGCTGATGCAGTTTCAACTCATCAATAATCTCACCGTAGAATTCGACCGATTTCCCAAGAGCTTTGAGTGTTCCAAGTTTGCGAATCACCGCAAGCACGATGTCTTTCGCCTCAACCTTCGTAAAATCTACACTCCCGACGATGTTGACCTTGATGGATTGCGGCACTTCAAACCAGGTGCGCGCATATCGGAAAGCGTATGCAATGTCCATGTCGCCCATGCCCTGCCCGAACGCGCCGACAGCACCCATGATGTTGAAATGCGAATCCGTGCCGACAACCGTAAATCCCGGTAAAATCTTGCCTTCCTCCACGAGAACATGCGAGCCGATGCCTCTGTCAACATCGTGCAGCGCAATATCGGTTTCACGCGCAAACTGTCGACATAGATGCTGATTGTTCGCATACGCAATCGTCTTCGCAGGCACAGTCAGGTCAAAAGTAAAATATAAATTCTCTTTCTCGACAAAATCATTGTCAGGAAAATGCTTTTGCAGATGCTTCACGACGTTTGGTCCGCCGAAATCCCGCGCAGAACGTACATCCAAGTCCATCCAGACAATTTCACCTGATTTAATGTTTTGCTCGGAAGAATGATTCGCAATGATTTTCTCAATGATTGTTTTACCCATTTTCCACCGTTTAAAAGGTTTTTCTTATGTTAAATCTTTGTGCAGAACAAATCAATGTTATGAAATTGAATGCTAAAATATATTAATGAATATAATAAAAAAAGGAACATTCGTTATGCGGAAATTTCGGATTGTGTTGGGTTCTGGGTCGAAGTATCGGGCGGAACAGCTTCTGGATTTGGGTCTGGAATTTGCGCAAATTTCGCCGGATGTTGATGAAGATGCATATAAGCATGAAATCACTGACCCGATTGTACTTGCGCTGATGCTTTCGGACGTAAAAGCTGAATCTGTTCGACAGAAATTGCTGAAAATGCCTGATTTCTCAGAGGATACGGTGTATTTGTTGATAGCGTCGGACCAGCTTGTGGAGATTGAGGGTGAAATCCTTGGAAAGCCAGGTTCGCGGGAGAAAGCGATAGAGCAATTGTTAATGCTTTCAGGAAATGAGCATAATTTGATAACCGCGCTGACGATGCTGAAGATTTCAGGTGATAAGGTTGAGAAAAAGCAGGATGCTGTGATTGAGCGCATACAGATGCATGATTTAACTCGTGCAGAAGTTGAGAATTATGTAAGTTCTGAGAATCCCGTTGACTGTGCTGGTTCATACCAGATTGAGGGTAGAGGTCTCGCGCTTTTTTCGAACATTTTGGGCGAAGATTTCACGTCAATCAAGGGTTTGCCGATGCTCAAGGTCGTACAGTATTTACGTGAATTTGGCTTTCCATTTTTTACAAAAGACTAAACATCTGATTAATGTTATATTGCAGCAAACTAATTTAATGAGCGAGGTTTTATGAGTCTTGAGCTTGCATCACAGGTTTTGTACAGGTTTGAGCAAAGCGGGAAGAAGCTTGATGAAATATTGACGGATGCATCGCAAGACCTGCCTGACATGATGAAAACAGGAGTAAAATACCTGGTAAACCGTGCTGTTACATGGCGTGGAACGCTTGAGCAGATAGTCAAAATATATTCATCGATTCGGGTTGAAAAGATTGAGCAGCATCTTAAAACGGTGATTTTTGCAGCACTTGCGGAGTTTTTGTTCAATCGGGACAAAGTGCCAGCGAAAGTTATCAATGACGCGCTGAACCTGGTGCAAGCGCGCAGTAAACGCGGTTTCGCGAATGCGTTATTGCGTAGAATTGCTGATGAAATTGCTCTTAATGAAGCTTCGGATTCGCTGTCTCGTCGAATTGTTGGTGAATATGAATTCAAGCAGGATATTTTTGCTGACCCCGCGCAAAAGCCGGCAAAATGGTTGTCGCAGGCATATTCACTGCCCGTTTGGTTGAGCAAGAAGCTCATTGAGATTTTCCCGTTTTCGCGTGCGGTTGAGATTGCTGAGGCGTCAAATTCAGATGTCCCGGTGTTTCTGCGGGTAAACGAGATGGCGATTGAGACCGAAGGGCTGGGTCAGCAGATGCTTGATTCGGGTTTCAAACTCGAGAAAACGCTGCATGCCCATGTTTTGCGCCTTTCAGAGAATAAATCGCTGATAGATTCGGAGTTTTTCCGCGAAGGTCTGATTTATGTTCAGGATTTAACGTCTGTTCTGTCTTCGGATATTTCAGGGCTTGAGCTTGTAAAGAATCCAAAGGTTGTTGACGGTTGTGCTGCTCCCGGCGGTAAGATTTCGCATGTTTATGAACAGTTGGAGGGTGAAGGAAGTTTTACTGCGGTTGAGCTTGTGAAGAGTAAAATTGGGATGCTTGAGGATAATTTCAAACGGCTTGAGCATAAGATTGAGATTGTAAATGCCGATTTCCGCGAGTTCAGCAAGGATGCTGAGGATAAATTTGAATTGGTTTTGCTGGATGTGCCTTGCAGCAATCTTGGGGTTTTGGCGCGGAATCCTGACGTGCGCTGGCGTTTGAAGCCAGAAACCGTCGAATCTTTGTGCGTGTTGCAGGCGGAACTGCTTGATTCTGCTGTGTTGTGCGTTGCTGAGGGTGGATACATCAATTATTCGACATGTACGATTTTGCGCGAGGAAAATGAGGAGCAGATTGCGGAATTTCTCAAAAAGCATCAGGATTTTGAAAAAGTTTCCGAGCAGACTTGGTTTCCGCAGAAAAAGGGTCAGCAAGGCGGATACCGCGCAATACTCAGGCGAAATTAGCTTTTCAGTATGTGATAATCATTCAAACTACTACTGTGTCAAGCAAATTTCGAAGGGTTGTCATTCCCGTGAAAACGGGAATCCAGACTGATACAATGTTATATTCTAACTTCTTCTGGATTCCCAATCAAGTTGGGAATGACAGTTTTTTTGCACCCTTTACTACTTTCTTAACAAAGCACTACGCTTAAATCACAAAAAATTTGTGTATTGAGATGAAATAAGCTATTCTTTTGCAGAGAATATTTTGGAGGACAAAATGATACGATTTTTAGTGTTGTCTGTGGTTTCGATGATGGTTTTGTTTCTTAATTCAATTGTGGGGACGAATTTTGCGCAGGATGCCGGAATTTCTGAAGATACGGCAAACATGCAGAATGAAAATGAAAATGATGATGATGATGATGACTTGGAAAAGCAAGAAGCTTTTATTAAGGAAATGAATGAGAAGGCGTTGAAAATTGTACTTGATTGGATTAGGAATCTTGACAGAGAAAAACTAGTAGAAGAGTTGAAAGAAATTGCTAAGAAGCATGAATTACTCTATGATTTCAAAGAAAAAAACAGGATTATCGTAGATTATTTAGGTTTTGAGAAGGAATATTTCTATGTTAATAATCTTGAGTTTTCATTTCTTCCGAAGATATTCGAACGAATTTCTTATCAATGTTCAAAGAAAAATTTGTCGGAAGTTGTAACTGAAATCTGCGGTGATTTGAATTATGTTTTTCCGCAAATCGAGGGTGAGGATAGGTTTGTAATATGCAATTTCAAGAATATCTCGCGCATGGGAATTTTGTACAGCATTGTACATACTCATAGGTATGAGCTCTTTATAAACGATAGTGAGTATGAGTACTCAAACGAATATGAGCTGAATTTTTCAATGAGTTATATATTAAAGTTTATTGATAAGATAATATATGGTGATAAAGAGAAAATCTTCACAGAAATTCAGAAAAGTTATAAGGATACTCTGAGCAATTTAACAATTTATTGGATTGCAGCTGCACACATGATAATTGAAAATGCAGATGAGTTGACAGAGATGTTTCTGAAAGGTGTGAAAGATGATTTGGAAGAATTTAGCAAAGAAGAATATATTATCACAATTCC
>JAIOTL010000053.1 GCA_021106775.1 Planctomycetota bacterium
TCAATTATTCGTTTAAATCGTCGTCAGCGTCAGTGTCATCAGTTTTAATCTTCCATTCATCTGATTCTTCTGCCAGCCAAACGGGATATTTTTTTGCTTTCGTCTGGTAGTATTTCCAAGTTGATGTGCCGTCTTTTGATTCTTCCACGAAATTCTTGGCAATTGCTTCGGTAATGCCTGTCATTGAATTGCTTGAATAATCGAATATTAACAGTGCGCCAAAAATGTTGACTACTGCAGCAAGCGCAAGAACCACAACCCAAAGTGCGCCAATTTTAACGGGTTTAATTGGTTCACCAAGTGCAGGTCTTTCTTCGGGTTCGGCGACAGCTCTTTTTGCAGCTCTACCAACAGTCCTGCCTCTTTTCAATACAGGACGTCTGCGTGCTGGTGCTTCATCCTCAAACATTGTCGGATCAGCATCGATAACACCTTCCAGAGGTTCTGTCTGCATACCGATTTCATCGTCATCTTCGAGGAAATCGTCTTCAATTTTTTGTGTCGCTTCCAACTCGCCGAATTCATCGCCTTCATCGAAAACCAATTCTTCGGTGAAAGGATCAGCACCACCATCAAGTTCGATTGTTGGTACGGAACTGTCTTATTCGACAAGGTCAAAACCTTCAAGATCAAGCATTGTTTCCTCGTTACTGGTATCCATCACAACGAGGTCTTGTTCGGTTTCGTTAATAGGTTGTGCTGCTGATTCAGGCAAAATCACAACATCCTCTGCTTTGCTGCCCTTTGCCAACATATCTATGTCATCTCTTCTAAACTTCATACGATTTTGGTCGCGGAATGCTCTAATCTGTCCCTCGGAAACGAGTCTTTTCAACTCTTCCTCATCCATGCTGAGTTCACCAAGCACCTGCTCAAATGAATAATATTCAATTGCCATATTTAAGCACCTCTTAGGGGAGTAAAAGGGAATTGTGAGTATTTTTTACATATATTTCAAAGAAGGTCAAACAAAATCAATAATTCATTTCGAAATATTTATTTTCTTTTACAAATTTTCATATTCTAAGTGAAATTACTTCATTGTCAGAGCATCAACTTTGGTTTTTAATTCATTGAAGCGTTTGATGAAATCATCCTTGGGGATTGCTTCGGCAAACCGCGGTAGTGAGAGATTTTTATCCGTAGAGATAGCGTCGACAAATTTCCATATTTCAACTGTTTTCTCATCATTTATCTGAAGTTTTGAGAGTCGCTCAACTAGATTGCTCAATACAACTCTAAAATTCTCGCTGGTTAACGCAAATTTCATCGCTTCATCATTTAACTCTTCAAATTTTAACCAAACTGTCAGAGTTTCGGAAAACCATTTCTCAAAACTGATTTTAGCATTTTTTAAAAGCTCCATTAAGCTGACAAGGTGCTTATTTGTTGGGTTCATAGTCAGCTTCTTCAATGATTCCATACTGTTTATCATTTTCCCAATTTTGAAAAGGTAAATTTCACCCGATGGAGTTTTCAACTCTTTCCTTTGCGCATCCACATATTCAAGAACAGTTTTCCATGTGAAATCCAGATACTTTTCATTAACGTCCTGCACCGCGAAAATTAATCTCGGAGCAACTCTGATATCCGCTTCAGAGTCGTAATTTATTGTCCATTCTATATCTTCCTTAATTTTCTCATCAGGTATCTTTTTTTGCTGAATCTGTGTCTTATATGCGTTGAATATATCAAGCTGGTCCCATTCCGAACTCCGCAATCCCAAACGAATTCTGAGAAGTGCTATCTCAGTCTGTTTGAGTTGAACAAGCTCTGAAGGATAATGCGGTAAAAGCTTTTTTAGAATAAAATCAGCAAGTTTACGCTTCATCAGAAGCTCAGGAACGATTAATGCTGACTCTTCAATGATTTTTCTCTTCGCATCTGATAATTCCAAGTATTTTTTCTCGTTGTTATACGGCAAAGCGAGGTTTATCAAAGCTTTCTCAAGCTTTGGCAGAAACAATCCGTTTGCACCCTCAGGAACGTTGAAATACAGATAACTCAGAGCATCGTAAAGTTCGGTATAGATTTTTGGTGAAATAAACGGCTCTTCGAGAATTTCGAACAATTCAAAAACAGTGGTGATTAAATCGATGAACGATTCTGGGTCGAGAAGGATATTCACGAGATATTTATTTTGTTTCTCGTATTCGATTAGCCATGATTTAAACTCTATCGAATTTCCGCTGCGCAATGCTGACCAGAGAAGTACAACGAGTTGTTGAGGCTTAAATGGTTTTCTATCGAAAAGATGAATTATAAGCTTGCTAATGTCGAATTTCCCTGCAAGCTCATTAATCGTATTCACCATAGTTATTGGCTCCATGCATTGCTCGTCATTGCTGTCAATAATTTCCTGCAATGTAAGAATCACCGCTTCTATATTGCGCTCGTCAAGGTAATTGTTCCATTTTCCCAGCCCTTTTAATGCGGCTTTCTGAATTTCCGAGGGATATTTCTTTCTTTCTTTTATTATCTGCAACAGTTTATCGAGGGTTGCGCCGTCTTCTCCCTCAAAAGCAATTCTCTCAACGATGTAACGTCTTATTTCAATTCCAACCTCTACTGTGAATAAAGACCGAAGTTTTGGCTCGCATCCTCCGAGTTTAAGATACAAATCGGTAATCCGCTTTTTCACTTCCAGAGACACATCTGCAAACCAGGTTTTATTGAGTCTATCTGTAAGTTGATTTCGATTTTTTATTTCGAATTTCTGCTCATCAACAATTGCAATTATGTTTTCAAGCGCTGTTAGAACCACATTGCTTGAATTGTAATCAAGTGCTTCGACATTAATCTCGAAAGACTTGGAATTTAGCTTCAGCATATTGATTTGGTTTTTCTCGCGCAAGTCCGCAAGTTGTTTACTTTTTGCAGAGAATTTTTTTTGAAGATTTTCCAAAATTATCGACATTTTTTCGATTTCAGGCTTCTTTTCAAAGATTTTCCACCAGCTTAACCAATTGGTGTAATCATTGGGCTCAGGCATATAATTTGTTATTGTTGACAGTGCGTCAGAAGCATATTTTTGTATGAAGCCGTGCAATTCTTTATCAATTCCATTGTTCTTAGCGTTTTCTGAGTCTTTTATCTCATGCTTAATGTTAAGCAGATTTATCAACGGTTCGATGAATTTTATCTGATATTGAACAGAAAAAAACTGAATGCTTGTTGCAAGTGCAGTTGCATATTTAATTGTATAAAGATTATTGAAGTTAATTTCTTTTACACCGGTTAAAATTCCGTTAATACTTTTGAAAAGTCTGTCCTTGGGATAAATTGTTATAATTTCATCGATTTTTTCGTTGTAATCCTCGTTAATACGCAAAACAAGAAGGCTTGCAATATAATCCTCAAGCAATAATTCGTTTGTGCTTTTTCCAATAGCGGAAATCGCGTCCAAAACTTCTCTTAAAATGCTTTTATCAAGTGTATCAACAATGATTTCAGATTTTACTAAACTTCGGTAATCTTCGTCATTGATAGCTTTCATGAGAATTGAATTCAAAACGATTGTACGTGAAGATGCTCCTTTGGCTTTGAGAACTTTTTCCTTCATTTCCTTTATGTCTTTGATTTTCTCTTGCTTTGCTTTCTCCGCTTTTTTCTTTGCCGCTTCTTCTTTCTCAGCTTTTATTTTTTCTGCTTCAGCTTTCTCAGCTTCGGCTACAGTGTCATCTTTTTCTGGAGTATCATTATCGGTCTTAGGCGTGGGTGTATCCTGTGCATGTATTGTCGATATGCATAAATCTAGAATGAGAACAACAATAAGCACGGATATAAACATGGCTCTGAAAAGAATTTCATAATGTTGAGAATCTCTGTATTTATGCATTTTTCACCCTAAAATTTACATAATTTCATTTTAACACCGATTTCTTGTTTGAAAATCGAATCGAGCGTAAAAACAGTGCTAAATTCGAGTTTAATTTATTTTTTATTGTTTCGTCTAACTAATACAGTTTTTTGACAATAAATACTTAATGAAATTTATTATATTTTTCGATAATTAATTGTATAAATATCAAACTATTACAAAATTTTGAGAAAATACATGATTGAACGTCTAAAATTTCTTGGTTTTTCAGATAATGAATCAAAGGTGTACCTTGAACTTCTAAAGTGTTTCCCTGCAACTGCGTATCAAATCGCCAAAAGAACCGGTTTAGCAGGAGCAAACGTGTACCAGGTTCTGGCAACTTTGGTTAAAAAGGGCTTCGTTACTGAAACTGACGGCGAGAAAAAGCTCTACACACCCATTGATCCAAAAAGCTGGGTCGACAACAAAAAGAAAGAATTTTCAGAAAACATTGATGTAGTCGCCAGAGAATTGGATGCTTTGTTTGAAACTCCTAAGGAAGATTACCTGATTTATCGCCTGAAAAATGAAGCAGCGGTTGCACGGAAAATTCAGGAATTAATCGAATCTGCTGAGGTTGACATTTATTTCGACCTCTTCCCGAAAAACTTCAGAATCTGGAAAAACAAACTAATCGATGCTACCAACAAAGGCATATTTGTTAAGGGTACTGTATATGAGAAATTCGACCACAACTTCGACAATCTCATGCTTTCACTGCACCCCTTAGCGGATTTAGTATTAAAAGAACATAATAATGACCTATTCAGCATACTTATCGACGCTAGAGAAGCGATTTTCGGGCTTTTCGCAAAAGACGGCAGTTTGAAGTCATGCTTCTGGTCAAGAAATCTTCAACTTTGTCTCCAGCTTGAGTCCGGCATGCGTTCCGAGATGATGCACTGGTTCTTGCTCCAAAATATCGATATCAACAAAGTTCTCGATAAGGAAAATCTGGAATTTTACTCGAAACTTCGCAATCCTTACGCTCTGCAAAAACGCATGAGAAAGAATGGTAAACCAATCAAATAGCGTTAGAACTTTGAATTAAGATTCTCAATTTTGTAATTGTTTATTTATAATCCTTCAATCAACCAATAATATGAAGGAAGAATCATTATGCGGCAGTTATTTGTTTTCGCAATGTCTGCTATATGCATAATCGCTTTTAGTTCGATTGAAATTTTATCACTGAATAAATTTGCAAGCGTAATAGATGAAAACAATCAAAAGCGTGATGCGGAATTAACGTTAAAGGTTGAGAAATTATTGCCTGTGATTGAGAAAATCCTCCTGCTGAAATACAAAATATCTTTCAAAACCGAAATAAAATCGAAAGACGAACTGACAAAATATTTTCAGAAGAAACATAATAAGAAATTTACTGATGCAAAACTCACAAAGCTTTTAATAAATACTGAATATTACAAGGAGAAAAAATGAGAATTATTATTGTGCTATTGTTCTGTGTGATTGCATTCAGCACGGTTGAGACATATTCTCAGGAAGGCATGAAACCTGAGGAAAATACTGATTTTCTGAAAGAGCTTGGACTTGAGATGCTTGAATATCCAGATGATGTTCGCGCAAATCTCAAGGTTCCTGAGAAACTCTGGGAGCTCGTAAAAGCGAGAACCGGGCATGCTGACAAAGATTTGGGTTATACTGAAGAAGAAATGTATTATTTCAAAACCGGCACAAAGCACATAATGCCTGTGGTTGACCGCTTGTTTAGAGATGTCAGGAAATTGCCGGCGTTAAGCGGTAGTGCAAGCGATTATATTCTTGCTCAGCAGAATTCACCTTCGCAGATGTTTTATTATCTATTCAGATTTCATGGTGTTCGTGCCGCATTTTGGTCAAAGCCACCAACGCCAAAAACCTGGGGCGTTGACTGGCTGTCCGATGACGTAAAACCTGCAGACGCATTGCTGGCAGTGTTGAAGCATGGTGTAAAAAATCATGAAAATACTGTACTAAGCAAGGAAAATGAAAAGGTCTGGAAGAAATTCCCCGAACATTTACAGAAATTTATCATCCGAATCATGATAACGCACATTGAGTTAAATCCCTGGATTGAGCAGGCTTTCCCGCGTAAATACCTTGCACAAGCACTTGATAAAAAAGTCGAGGAAATCACAATGCAGGATGTTTATGAGCTTGTTTCGCATCCCTGGCAGAAAAACGGACCGAATTATTACGCTTTCGATGCGCTTAACAGGATTGATTTCGCATACTTAGGCTTCGCTACAATAATGTATCACAAATATCTTGAGGCTGCGATAAAGGAATATGACGCTGCTGAAGAATCAATGGATTCTGCAACTGATGAAGAAAAAACCAACATGCAGACTGAATATTTATTCGGAATGATTGAATTTGACACAGCTTGCGGAAAAGTTGCAATTTATGATTCCGGGAAGAATGAGATAACTGAAGAAGCTGCGATAATCCTCGATTTGGGTGGCGATGACAAATATTCGGGCGTAAAAGCTACACCATTAAACTTGAAACAACCACTCGCAACGCTCATTGACCTCGGTGGAAATGATGAGTACAAAAGCACGAAGGAATCAGCAACGCTGGCATGCGGATTGATGGGAGCAAGCGCACTTATCGATTGTTCCGGCAATGATAAATATGAATGCGCAGACTCAGGACTTGGCAGCGCGTGGTACGGCACAAGTCTGCTCTGGGACAAAGCTGGTGACGACTCATATATAACCCTTGGTTCAGGGGGACAGGGCGCAGCACATGTTGGCATCGGAATCTGCCTGGACAGTTCAGGTAACGACAAATATTTTTGTCATTCGGAATCGCAAGGTTTCGGCTCGACGCTTGGAATCGGCGTGATTGTAGACATTTCAGGAAACGATTATTATAAGGTTTCCGATACAGAAAATATTTCTGCGGCATTTCATGATAGGGCGATTTCTTTCTCGCAAGGTGCAGCATTTGGCAGACGCGCAGACCTCGGAGACGGGCAAAGCCTTGCTGGCGGAGTAGGCTTATTGGTTGAAGGTGCCGGTGATGATGTTTATTGGGGAAGCGTTTATGCTCAGGGTGCAGGTTACTGGTGGGCTGTCGGCATGCTTGAAGACCGTGCAGGCAACGATTCTTATCGTTACAGACAATATTCCTGCGGGTCAGCACCTCATATGGCGATGGGCTGTGTCGTTGACCTCAAAGGTGATGACAAATACAACAAACTTGGTAAAGATGTAGCGTATTATCAGCATCATAGTTGTGCTCGAGACGGTTCGTTTGCGGTTTTCATAGACGGAAGCGGAAATGATGAATATCATCATCATAATCGTTGCGGCGGAAGTGCCGAAATTAACAGCATTGCGCTTTTCTGGGACAGACTTGGAAACGATGTTTATAATTCATACCTTGAGCAATATTCTCGAGGAACTCCACCTTGGGGTTATGGTATCTTCGAGAAAAAATATAATTCGTTCAGGGATGATATGGCTTGTGTTGGTGTATTTCTTGACACTAATGGAAAAGACGATTTCAGGATAAAAATTACCGAAAAAAGCAGTAAACCCAAAGCAAAGGAAAACAGTATTTGGGGCAATGAGAGACTGCCTGTTACTTTTGGTTTGGGTCTTGATGTGAATTTGTATAAGGAAAAACCTGAAGAAACCACGCCTGAAAGCTCTGAAGAATCAAAATAATTAATGAAAATTGAAAGGAAACATAATGCGTAAAATATTAATAACTGTTTTTTTTATGTGCTTTTTGTTCGTATTCAACTCAGTTGAAACCTATTCACAGGAAGATGTAAAACCTGCTGAAAAAACTGATTTTCTGAAAGAGCTTGGGTTCGAAATGCTTGATTTCCCCGGTTCTGAACGCTCAAAGCTTGAAATACCTGACTTTCTCTGGGATTACGTAAAGGAAAAAGTTGGTTTCAAAGGTGAAAAGTTGGGATTTACGTCTGAGGAGATGGAACATTTCAAAAGTGATGAGCATCGGATTCCGGTAGTTGAACGGCTTTTCAGGGATTAGAAAAAGTTGCCGGAATACAGCGGGAAAATCGGTGATGCATTTCTGGCGAATTCGGGCAAATCCGGCTATCTCATGATGCTCATGTACACAATGATGAGCATTCGTGCAGGAGAGGTATCGAAGCTCCCGAAGGAAAAAGCTGGGGTGTTGACTGGATTTCGGAT
>JAIOTL010000033.1 GCA_021106775.1 Planctomycetota bacterium
CGGACGGCGTCATCGAACTCATGCGCAAAGCAATCTCCATGCGCGACAAATAATTTTTAACTTTCCGTACCCTTCGCATATTTTATGGAATTGCATGGTTTCGCAGAGGTGATTTCCTTTGTCATTCTGAGCGTAGCGAAGGCAGGCAAGCCTGCTTTTACTTGCGTTCCCTGCTAGATGCTCACGGAATCCGTCGGGTTCGTATAGAAAATACAAAATTGTCATTGCGAGGGAAGCGAATAATCCTAGCGCACATACGACTGGATAATTAAGGACTTTGCCCTCTTTTGCATCACTCCCCCCTTGTGGGGGAGTCGAAGAAAACGAGCCATAAGGCGAAGTTTGATTCGGTGGGGGGTTGTTTCTCTGCAAAACCAACAAATTCAAGGTGCAATCTCTACAAAATTTATGAATTCTGTGAGATATGCAAAGGGAACGGATAAAGAAGTACGCTTGCGTACCCCCTCCCCGCATCATGCTGCGCTTCGCTTGCATTCTGCGACCCTCCCACAAGGGGAGGGTGATTTCAATGCGTAAACCAAACCCCACATTAAAATGTGGGGCTACCGAACATAACCGCTTCGCGGTAAAAATTCTGAATTCTTGCTTTCGCAGGAATGACAGGTGTAACGGTCGCAATGACAGGCTTGGAAACCTGTCAAATCAAATTCTCTACAACAACAATGGTTTCAAAAAATGTGTAACGGATACAGAGAATTAAAAACCGACAGTATCTTCGTATATTTCGCTGCCGAATATCGGTGCTTGAGGCGGTGGCGGCAAGGATTCACCGTTAATAATAAATTCATTCAACTCTCGTCTGGGCGTTTGCGGACGATTCAAAGCATAACCGAGTCGGATTATCATTCGCGGGTAAAACACGCCGTATCGTGTTTCCTCGATATAATGTTTCAGTTTTTCGGAAAGTTCCGGCACATTGAAAAGCAGGTCGTAGGTTGAAACAGTCAACTTATATTTCGCAGCGGTAAGAGCGAGAAGAATAAACGCTCCGCCAGTGTGCAGCCAGAATGGATTCACTTCGTTGGTCGTGCCGATAACCGCGATTAAAGGAGCATGTTCCGTGAATTCTCTGCCTTTTGTGCCAGAAATCGGGTCAAGTATTTTCTTGTAAAGCATGTTCGGGAAAAGCAGCGAAGTTAGACTTGATATGCCGAACGCATAACCTGGCAAACCATCCAGCTCATCGGAGAAATTATTTCTCAGCCAGCCCTTTAATTCCTGATGATAGTTCTCCTTTGATGCTACCCGCTTGTCCGCCTCTTCGACAATATCCGCGATAAACTTCTTTTCCTCGTCTTCATCAATCATTTTCAAGGTGATTTCATCAAAATCCGAAATACTTTTTATCAATTCATCAATAATTGATGAATCGATGTTAGTTTGCACAAAATCGCTTCTAGCAGTTGACCTTTTTGTAATTTCCCTGCATAACATCGCTTGCGATGACCTGATGCCGCCTTCAGTAAGATTTACTCGGGCGTACATGTCAGCACGGTCTTCGGGTTCGGGAAATATCTTTGTTTTCGTGCTGAAACCGAAATATTCAGCAGCAATCAGAAACAATTTCAGTGTAGCACCTGCAGAAAAAAGCATCTCATACCTGAATGCATCGGCAACGGGTATATGTCTTTGTAAATCAAGGAAGAATTCGACAGTTTCATCGTCAACAATCCTGAACTTCCAGGGTTGTCTGTTATAGCGTGAGGGTGATAGTATGCTATAGTTCAAGAGGAATCTAAATTGCTCTTTTCTATCTCCTTTCGGAAAATCCAGCTCGTTAATATTCCAGCAGCTAAGCTTGTTCATCAATGCAACTCCACAAACCATGTAAACGCAAAATATTCATAAAAACTATAATGTCTTCACACTAATTATCATTAATAAATTGAAATTTTCCACAAATATTTTAAATCGGTATAATTATTATCGGGCAAACAAAATATTTGATTCAACAACCTTTTGAAAAAATCGAACATAGGAGTGAGTTATGAGAGAAACTTTGAATCTTGTTGCAATACTTGATGACATGGAACCGAGTATGGTTTGGCGAAAGCTAAGTCAGCTTGATTATATCGAAGAAACGGAAGAAGGACTTTCATTTGTAATATACGACAAAATCAAAGGTAAAAAACTGGGTGATTATGTTTATAAAATCACGCTGAATGGTATAAGAAATCGAGGTTATCTTAAAATCGTCAATAAAGATATGATTGAGAATATACTGAATTATAAGAATGATTTCATATCAAGACCTTTGTTTGGGCTTATGCCAGATCAGAAGCTTATGACGTTTACGTTTGAAACCGAGAAGGGTTTTGGAGTTGAATACATCGAATATATGCTGACAAAGATTGAAAAAGACCTGGGTATCGAATTTGAACCTGCGGAGGAATATGAGCTTGAGGATTTCAGCGAAGCAGGCGACTCTCACAATCTTGAGCTGCTGAAGAAGATTGCGGAAGACGAGGGTGAATACGACACATGGGACGATGACGAGGATGATGCTGATTATCCGCAGAGATACATAGATAAAGACAAAACCGAAGCTGATTCAGAAATTATTAAAGAGAAAAAAATTATTGAAGACATAAAAAATAGAAAAAAAACTGAAATCGAGCCCAGGAAAGAAAAGGAAAATAATAAGAAAGAGAATCCCTTCTGGTAATCAAAATGAGATGTCCAATTATGCATAAATCATCACCACTTCTGCTGCTTTTAATGCTAGTATCAACACTAATATGCGCAGGCTGCGGCTATATATGGAGTTCACATCCGTTTGCGGACAAATCTAGTTCGAGATATATTCAGCTAAATATGTTCGAGAATTTTACTATTCCGTATCAAGCTGGATTGGAAATTCGACTAGATAAAGCAGTTTCGGAAGATTTGATGAAAAGTGCGTATTGTCTAGTGAGCAATAACAGTATTCCTGATGTTTCGATATCTGGGCGAATAATCGACCATTCGCAAAAGGTGCTTTCAACTTCACCTGAGCAGATTCCTACGGAAATATCGCTTTCGATAACAATTCTTGTGCGCTTTAGATTTAAATCGGGCTGGGAAGTTGAGCATGTTATAAAATCTGATCATGAACCTTATGCTATTGTACTCGGTGAAAAGCGCGAGAATGCTGAGAAACGCGTTCTTCAAGAGACTGCGAGGAAGATTTTGCTTCTTTTATCAGATGTAGATGTGCCATCGAACTAGGTTGCATAAAAAAAAGGGAGGATTATTAATCTCTCCCTTGTTATTTCTGGTGCCGAGAGCGGGACTTGAACCCGCACAACCCGTAAAGGTCATTAGGCCCTCAACCTAACGCGTCTGCCAATTCCGCCATCTCGGCTTAATGCTTGAGAATACTATAACTTTTTTACGCAAAATCAATATAAAATAAGCTGATTATCCAATTCTTCAGCAAAAATTTCTTCCAAAATTGCCGGGAGAAATGCTCTAAAAATCATATAGAAACAATGCTTTTGTCATTCTGATGCATTATTGATGCTTTTCTTAGCGAAGAATCCTAACGTTCGAACATCTGGATAATTAAAGGGCTTCAGACGTTGCACTTCTTCAGAATGACATTTTTTATGTTTTTCATGGTAAAATCAACATTAATTGTACTATCGGACTGAATTAATGCGGAGCAGAATAGAGAATCTGAGAGAACTTAGTTGGTTTTTGTGTTGGAATCGACAATTTTGGCAAGAAGAACAAGGTCTTTTAAGGTTACAACGTTGTCTTTGTCCATGTCAGCAGGGATACCAAGTTTGTATGCTGATCCTTTTTGAAGCATATTCGTAAGTAAATCGAGGTCTTTTTGGTTGATTAAACCGTCTTCATTCAGGTCTCCCCGGTTTTTCTCGTCAATTTCGATTTTCAAAACAACCGGTGGAACAAAACCCTGTGCTTTTTTAATGAATTCCGATTCATCGAATTTCGAAATCGCCTTGATAAATGCTGAAACTTTGTTTGGAACGAGATTGACAATGATATCTTCACCGGGATTATTGTTTACATTTGTGTCAATCACGTCGTCGGCAGTAAATTTGGGTGATTGCGCCTGCACATATTCCATTTCAATTGGGTTAAAGTCTTGTTTGGGTGGCATCACAATAAAAGGTACTGATTTAATGGTGGATGCGCCTGCAATGCTGAAATCATGCGACTTTCGAGAAATATCTGCAATAATATTGAACAGGACTGCGACACAGATGATAATTGCGGCAGCCCAGCTTATTCCGCTGATGAGATAGCGTGAATTTGCTTTTTCCTTTTGTTTTTTCTCGTTTTCTTCAATGAGTTTTTTAACTGTGAGAATATTCTTCTCTTTTTCAGATATAATACTTGCAATGGTTTCGTTGATATACCTGACGACATTTTTCTCGACATCGGATGAGATATTAACCTCGCCAAAGCTGTAATTATCGACAACAAGTGCCTCAATCCTTTGTATTTCCTTGAATCTGCGCTGAAGTTCGCTGTCATTATAAAGTTTTGACGCAATTTCTTTTCTTCTTTCGTCATCAAGTTCGTGGCGAAGGTAATCCAGCAATTCATCATTTGTAACTTCGTATTCTGTCATCGAAACCTTCTGTAGTTGAAACCAATTTGTTTAACTATTAATAAAGCGTTTGGTTTTCTGAAAAGTTCAAAAATTTTGCATCAAATCACAAATATTTTATAAAAATACAAAATGTTGTGTTCTTTATTAGTTAATCGGATTAACTGAGTATTTTGTTCAACATTTTTCAGCGATATGTGTATTTTTGCAATTGTCTTATATGACAGCAGAAGTGAGATGGAAAAAATATTTCAGAAGCAATGCAAAATATGCATCATGAAAATCATATCTTACCAGCCGGGCAAGTCGTTAGCCCATCTGTTGAATCTGTCCAGAAACCGGCGATATTCTCGTGCACCCATGTTATTTGAGTTCTTAAAATTGTTCAGGTAATCCTTGCGTTCAATGAAGTGGTCAACAAGCTGATTCGTGTATTTGCCAATTTCCGCAAGCAAATCTTCAAGATTGGCATCAATTAATGCAATTTCATCCGAATCTAAATCTTCTTTTGCAAGTTTTTTATCACGCATCTTCGAAAGAACGTCATCTTTCTTCTGCCGGAATTTTATAGTAGTATACTCAATTTTGGTCTTCAACTCCTTCAAACCGGTTATCGCGCCTTGAATACGTCCTGATTCACCCAGAAGCTGATAATAATACGCTTTGTCAAATCCAAGAATAATATGCGGCTCATTTGGAAATTTAGCAGCTAATACGTCAAGCCATTCCTGCGCTTTCAGCGGGTGCATAAGCTTATCTTTCAGCAATTTCACCATTTGCCATATGGGCCGACAATTGAAGCTGTCATTAATAATTTCTTTTCTCAGATTCTTGAATGTTTTAACATTGCTCAGATAGCTTGAAAGCCAGAGTTTTAGTGATGCCAATCGAGTTGCTCTGCTTTGTTGATATCGAGTAAATTCTTTGCTTTTTTTCTCCTCAAAAGGCAGATATTTCTCCAATAATGATTTAATTTCCTTTTCAGTCTTTCTTTCAATCTTATCGTTAATCTCTTCCGCTTCAAAAGCATTGCACATAGTTACATATCCATAAAGCATTGCTGCGGAACCATTCGTATTAAACATCGATTCATCTTCCTTCATTACCGCTTTTATTGACCCTAGAGATTTTGGTGAATTGGTCGAATGAAAAAAAATCCTGGCGCGCCAATAACTGACTAACTATGAACAACTGCTTTATCATTTATTTTAACGGCCGTATTATTTCGAAAAATTTAAAAACCAAGTATGTTATATATTATTAAAGATCGGAA
>JAIOTL010000085.1 GCA_021106775.1 Planctomycetota bacterium
GATTGAGCAATAAAACCGATTTTGACGAACTTGAAGCAAGACTTAATGTGCTTGAAGCAACTAAAAAAGATAATCCAGATCATGAAGCTCTTACAGAGGAAAAATTTGACCCTATTTACAAATTATTTCGAGTATACAGTGTAAATAATTTTAATCCTGAAAACGGAATTGAAATTATACTTCGAACTGAAGAAAGGCTCCGCGATTCACAGCTTAAACAGATTATTAGGATATATACAAAAAACCTGGAGAATGCAGAAACTGCAATTCCGATTATCGGTGATGTAGAAAAATTCAATATCTGGAAAAAGAGCGGTAAAGTTGCAATCATCTTTACGAGACAACGTGAAGATAAAAAATTCGAAGATTATTACAAACTGTCGTTAACCATAACCTATTGACAAAAGGAATAACGTTGTTTTTCAGATTTATGCACGGTAAAAGAAATAAATGATAAGTATTTAGAATAAATGAGCTAAAAATTCTTGCGTTAATCTTTACAAAATGTATTCTCTTGTTTTTCTTTCAAAAATCGGTGAAAAGCGAGTTGTTGTTGTTTGCATATACGTAATGAACGGTACAAAGCGTTGAAAACAGCGGATTCCGCGATGCCATTAAGTGGCTGAGCGAAAACAACAGCAGCGTTGAGCGGAAAGGATTGTCATGGACTTGACGGAACTTAACAGCAATGTTAAGAAAAAGAAAGCCCGTAAACGGGTAGGACGCGGAAATGCCTCTGGGTGGGGATGTACAGCAGGTACAGGTGCCAACGGTCAGAAATCAAGAGCTGGATATTCAAGACGCCTCGGTTTTGAAGGTGGTCAGATGCCTTTATTCCGAAAACTTCCCAAACGTGGATTCAACAACAAAATCTTCAAAAAAGTATTTATCCCAATCAACGTCGATATGCTTAAACGCTTTGACGATGGTTCGGTCGTTAAAATCGAAGATTATAAAAATTTCGGCATTGTCAAGAAATATGCTGACGGTATTAAAATCCTCGGCGGCGGTGAAATTGACCGTAAATTAACGGTAACAGCACATAAATTCTCGGCATCAGCACGGAAGAAAATCGAAGCTGCTGGCGGAAAATGCATCGAACTGATTCCTTCTGAGAAAAAAGAAGACAAAGCTAAAGCTGACAAATCCAAAGTTGTTAAGCCAAAAGCAGACGAAAAAAAGACAAAACCAGAAGCTGCAAAACCTGCTGTTAAAAAAGTCGAAGAGAAAAAGGAAAGTAAAAAAGCAGATAAAACTAATGTAAAACAAGACGACAAACCAAGTGAAAAAAAAGAAATAATCAAGCAGGAAAAACCAACGGAAAAGAAAGTAAAAGCTGAGAAACCCGAAAAAACTGACAAACCCAAAAAAGCCGACAACAAAGACAAGGGTGAGGATAAGAAAGAGAATAAGGATAAGGACGATAAGAAATAGTTTCATTGTCGATTTGGTGTGTTTTCATTTTTATTACTATTGAAGAAAAACATACCGGAATTATAATTCAACAATTCACTAACCGGGGAGATAAAGATGGGTTTTTGGGGCAGCATGGCCGAAACCACCAAGAATGTGTTTAAGATACCTGAATTAAGACGAAGGGTATTATTCACAATTGGTCTTTTAATGGTTTACCGCATCGGGTTTCATATTCCGGTTCCGGGCATCAACCCGGCAGAGATTTCAAAATTTATGGAAAACCTTGGTGCGCTTGGAGATATATTAGGTACATTCGCGATGTTATCAGGCGGTTCAATCCTTCAGGTAACAATGTTCGCTCTTGGCGTTATGCCGTACATTTCTGCGGAAATTATCTTTCAGCTTTTGGTGAAGGTGATTCCTAGCCTTGAAGCGCTTTCCAAAGAAGGCGAACAGGGAATGAGGAAAATCAAACAATATTCGCGATACACAACGGTCGTTATCTGTGTGGTTCAAGCGTTTTTCGTGGTCAGCCTGATTCAAAACCAGATTCCGTCAGCTGTTACATCATCTGGTATGGTGTTTACATTTACCGCAATTATAACGCTCACCGCAGGTACATTTATGCTGATGTGGCTCGGTGAGATGATTACCGAACACGGCATCGGCAACGGTATGTCGCTGATTATTATGGGCGGTATCCTTGCTAACATGCCTAAAGCACTTGTTATGATGGTTACTCAAGCACAATCGAATTATAAGGAATCACTAAACATTATCGTTGTTCTTATCTTGTTTGCATTTGTTGTTATCTCGATTGTAACAATAACTCTGGGACAACGGCGAATACCCATTCAGCATGCGAAATTTCAGCGAGGTCGTCGATTATACGGAGGTCAACGCGATTTCATGCCGTTGAAAGTTGACCAACCCGGTGTTATCCCGATTATCTTTGCATCAGCACTGCTGACGATTCCTCAGATGTTATTTACCGCAATGGAGAACTGGGTTACACCCACTGGAGGTGCTTCCGCAGGTTTCTGGTACAATTTCATCAATATCATTAACAATGAATTCCAACGAGGTGGATTCGGGTA
>JAIOTL010000052.1 GCA_021106775.1 Planctomycetota bacterium
CCTCTGCGCCGTTTCGCAAGGCTTCCCCGATTTTAGACGTAACTTCGAGCATCTCAGCGGCAACCGTTCTACCTTTGAAACCGAATGCACATTTTGGACAGCCGACAGGTTCTCTAAACTTTTTATCAATCGAATCCCAATCAAAATTTTGAGTTTTTGCATAACTTTTGATAATTTCAAGCTTGCTTTTATTGGGCATTTTCTCTTCGCTGCAATAAGGACAAAGTTTTCTTATTAGCCGTTGTGAAAGTATGAGTTTCACAGCATCAGCAATCACGAAAGAATCAACCCCGATTTTAACCATCCTGAACAGCGCGGTTGCAGCATCGTTCGCATGAAGTGCGGTTAGAACGAGATGCCCTGTCAAAGCACATTGCATTGCAAGCTGAAGTGATTCCAAATTACGAATTTCCCCTACCAAAATTACATCAGGATCAGAGCGTAAAACTGAGCGTAACGCTGATGTGAAGGTAATTCCAGCCTTTTGATTAACTGATGTTTGTATTGCCAAAGGTAGAAAATATTCAATAGGGTCTTCAACTGTCATCGTTTTAATTTTAGGATTTGTAATTTCATTTAGACAGCTGTATAAAACTGTCGTTTTACCAGAACCTGTTGGACCTGTTACAACAACCAAACCCCAGGGTGCGTGTATAGAGTTTTTAAGCTTTTGCATGCCTGTTTTCGAATATTCGATTTTATCCAGCCCAAGAGAAATTGAAGATGAATCAAGAATCCGAGCAGTTAGAGATTCACCAAGACCAGACAATAGAAATGAAACGCGAATATCTACCCGTTTGCCAGATAAATTTTGGTTCTCAACCTGTTCAGATAACTCAATCAAAATTCTCCCATCCTGCGGTCGAATTTCTTCATTGATATCGCACGCTGCCATTGTTTTCCATTTCTCGATAATGGGCTGCAACAATCGATTGTCAAACTCAGCAATTGTATGCAGAATGCCATCGATACGAAATCTTATCGTTGAAACTGTTTCATTGCCGGAATCATTCAGATGCGGCGCGATGTGAATATCGCTGGCTCGCATAAGAACACCAAGCAGAATCATCAAGTTTACTGTACGCTGCAATTCGTCAACATCTGCTTTTGAAGGGTCTTTTGCACCCAATTTTTCGATTCTTTTAGTCAAAACTTTCACAAGAGGAGCGATGTCAGCTCTCAATTCAACCTTTGGACTTTCACCTTTCAAAAAACGTTTGATGTCTTCTTGGTAGAACCGCCATTGCCTGCCGAGTTTCATGCCTTTTATCTTACCTGCTCGCAGCCAACGGTAAAATGTTGTTCGAGAGGTTTTCAGCATTTCTATTGCTGCATCCATGTCAATAAGCTGATTGAATTCCGATAACTCTGAATCCATTTCTGAATAATCATCATTTTCTTCGGGCTTTTTTTTCTGAGAACCGTTTCCCATTTTCTTTTTTGACATTTTGTACTCCTAAGCAATTTTACTGTATCATAAACCATTATGGCTATATTGATACATTATAATACATATTCTTAGATTTGTCAAGCACAAAATGTCACCACATTAATAAATTTGCTTGAAGAACACGTTCATTGACATGCTTGATATTCGCGATTTCAACAGGTCTCACATTCTTATCAACAAAAGTATGTCCCAATTAACACTAAATCACAGTCCGTGAAACTAACTTGAACAATTAGTGTATTTTCATGTAACTAAACAGAATATGCATTTGCATTTGATTGTTCATTATATTCAACTTGATGCAATGAACATGCAAACTTATGTGATGTTGTACATTTAAGAATTTGAATGAAACAGGAGTAAAATGAAGCTTGTATTACGAAATATTATGCGTCGCAAAGGTCGCAGCCTTTACGCCATCATCGGTATAACAATTGCGATTTCGATTATCGTTGCCATTACAACAATTTCGGAAGGTGTTCGAAAAAGCGTAACCGACCTTCTTTTGAATTACCGTGGAGATTTGCTTGTTTTTCAGGACAGTTCAACAGGATTTCATGATTCAAAACTGCCTGACACTTTAGGCAAAGTGATTGAAAAGATTAAAGGTGTTGAAAAAGTTGAACCTTACAGCGTGCATTACACAGTCATAAAACCTGTTCCACCTGACAAGGATGATTTGAATTTTCTTGAAGATATTGCAGTGTCAAAGCTGAATCTGCAATTTGCAATTATGGGTGTTTCAACGGAAACATCCAGTATATTTGATAGCATGCTAGATATGGAAGAATTTGAAAAGCATCACAAAACTGACGAAAACAAAATTTATCTCGGTGCAAGCATAATTAGTCAAATAGAGAACAAGCTTGAAAATATTGTCGAAATGCTAAGGAAAGACAAAAAAATGTCTGCATTCAGCGATATTTTTCTTGTTGAAGCAACAGCAAATGATTTCCCTGTTCTAAAAATTAGGGATAAGAAATACAAATTTCCAAAGTTTAAGGTAAAAAACGATGTTTTTGAAGTCGGTGGAATCTTTAAGACAGATACTATGCAAGATGCGCAGGCTTTCATCGATATTAACAAGTACAAGATTCTTTTCGACCAAAAAGGACTTGTAAGTTCTTATATGATATACCTTTCAAATATCAGAGAGTTAGACAGTGTTAAGAAAGAAATTCTCAAAATTAAATCTGATAAAGTCCTGAAAGTTCAAAAACCTATTGAGCTTATGGAGATGTTTTCAGACAGAATTGAAACAATGGAGAACATAATTTGGGCTCTTATGATTTTGGCGGCGTTCAGCGGGTCCATTGGTGTTTTGAATACGATGGCGAGCAATGTTTCTGAGAGGACAAAAGAAATCGGACTTTTGCAGGCAGTCGGCTGGTCAAAAGC
>JAIOTL010000181.1 GCA_021106775.1 Planctomycetota bacterium
TGAGAACGAAAGCGGTAGGAATGGATTTATGGACATTGAAATGTTATCGCCGAATGTTATCGCGATTCCCGTGGATGATATGAAATTCACTCCCTCATGGCGTACGACATTGACAAATCCAGCACTTAATCTGGTACTCAATATTCCAATCGACGAAACAATCGAAGTTACAGGAGGAATCTCGCCTTACACTTTTCAATTCATGAATTGGATGCCGAATGCACCCGACGGGTTGAGTTTCGATATTGACGGCAAAATCACCGGTACAACGACAATTGGTGGAACATTCATCGCTGATGTTGTAATAACTGATGCTATTGGTGATAAATTTTCGGATACGCTGACAATAAACCTGAATTAATTGCTCCAGAAGTTATTGAATTCGTCAACCTTGTCGATTTTCCATTCGGTTTCGCTAACCGGCACATGACGATTAACTAACAGATTGTCTTTTTCGATTTCAATTTCATAGAATCCAAGCCCATAAGGCAATTTACTGGTTTTCATTCCACTTGACGCAGCATTTATACACAAAACATTCGGCGTTACACTCGGCACAAAAATCCACGGCTTGTGAATATGACCATGAATGTAAACGGTTTTCGGCGCGTTTTTGAGAAGTGCAATCAGTTTATCGGCATTGCGCAATGAATGATTGAAGCTCTGTTTCATGTTTTTCGGATATGCATATTGAAAATGGTTGAGAATTATCAGTTTCTGATTGTTTTGCCTTGCAAGCACAATCTCAGCCTCGAGTTTTTCAAGATGTTTCTCCTTAACATTCCCAAACGCCTGAAAACTCGGATATGCGCAATTGAGCCCGATAATTTTTATGTCATTAACATTTTTTACCCACGGATACGACTTGTAGGCAAATTGTTCATCAATATTTACGTCGTTTTTTGGAAATTTCTCAAAACCCAGAAAAATCCTTTCGAATCGCTTATAAATCAACGTGCCGGTCGTGTAATAATCATGATTACCTGGAATAGCAAGAAGTTTGTCCATCACCGGCATGAACACCTGTCTGGCTTTTCTAAACTCGCTGACAAGTGAAGTCTGCGAAACATCACCCGCTAAAAGGACATAATCTGAATTGATATCCACAATTCTGTTGATATTTCGCTTAATGACTTTTTGACAGAATGTATTCCTTCTGAAAAGAAGAAGATTGGACATCCCGACAAACCTTTTCCCAGCCAATTTCCAGGGCAGAAGGTTTATAGACCAGCAGTGACAGTCGCTGATTAAGGCAAAACGCATATGCATCATCTCTTGATGTTGTATAAAAAGTTTACAATAACATATGATTGAATACGATTAGAACATAGTTTTGATTAAAAATAATTATCAATGTTTAATATTCTTGAATATCAGGCTATTCCGCCACCCAGAGTATGCAATTTTGCAGGAAAGTACCATCGTTTTTGGCAAAACCTCTCTGTCGAACCCCCAAGATTGTATCCATTTGCTTTCCAGAACGTTTTACGCGCTGAACACTGTAATTCTTGACCAAATACGACCTGTCGTATTTTGAGCCAACCATTACCGGAAATTCCTCGATTGAGTACCGGCGTTGTAGATAATTCGATATCCCGGAAGTAACGGTTGACAACGGCTTCGAGAGCGCAGCACCGGTTGGATGATTGATTTCGTCGAGATGATTGATTAAATCACGCAGGAAACCAGCAGATTTTGAATCATGCTCCCGATTTTGAATGAATTTCAGAAGATATTCGTCGAATTTACTGACATTTTCGAAAAAAGCACCTCTTTTTCCTGACGAGTAGAATGCAGGTGAACGCATTAATTGTGTTGCCATCGAAAATGATTTCGACAACTCTTTCATTGTATCGCCCGCAGATACTACGATAACAGCATTCTTGATTGTTTCGTCCTCGACCTTTATACCCCTGCGCTTGATTCTCAGGACAGTATTTTCAGGTTTAGTATCAGGCACGCGTGCAACAACAACTTCCCCGAATAAATCGACATTCTCCTCATTCAAAGACATTCCAATTCGTGGAAAAACGTTGACATTATAATTCAAAAGCATCTCGCTCAGACAGTCTGTGAATTTCATAATACCGATAAATAACTGCTCTTGCTCAATCCCTGCAAAGAAATAATTCAACTCGGTAAGTACGTTTACGACGTTGATTAAGTCATCTTTGCTCATGTCCAATTCGCTGGTTTTGCTGAAAGATTTGCTCAACCTGTCAAGGGTCAATGTGTAAATATCGGGCAGATTAGGCAGATATTGCAGAAGAATTGAACGAAGCAACTCGGTGTTGTTTCTGACAAAGGACTCAGCCTCGGAAGTAGAATAATCGGTAACGATAACCTCGGGTTGTATTCTGGGTCGTTTGGATTTCGGCATGAAATATGCGGGATTTATGAATTTTATGACCGAACCTTTACCCATGATACTTGCTGCCTTCTTGATTTTGAAAAGTTTCGGAAACTCCTCTAGATCTTCTTCTTCAGGGATGTATGCACCGGGCAGTTTGCCCAGGAATTCGTAAATCTCATCGAGTATTGTTTTCATCGGTGGTATTATTTCGCCCATTTCACCGATACTTGATGCCAGTTGCACCAAACTGCCGATAAATGTAGGGTCCTTGAAAAGCTGTTGCGGACTGTCTTTGAGCTTGGATTGGCGTTTAGTTAAAAAATCTTTGATTAATGTATTCTTTATGAATTCAGGCATATCTTCAGTTAAAAGCATAACGAGTTGCTTGCTCATTGTTTCCCATTCAAGGTCAGTGCGGTATTCAGGTGGATTAGGATAGTCTATTTTCTTTTTAACCGGTTTTTTATCTTTTAGCTTCTGAGTTGGTTCGAATGAATCAGACAAAGGTTCTTCGAATTGTTCAAGTGTTGGTGCAGGTGGTATGTCTGAATTCGTCATTTCACCGAAAACCGCAGAATTAATTTGCTCATTCATATCGAAATCAGGACTCATGAATCCTGCTTTTAACACTGGTACTACCTCGTCGTCTTCGGGTGGAATTTCCAGGTTTTGTAGATCAGGCGGCGGTGGAACTTTATCGTCAAATGCTGAAGGTTTTCTGAGAATTGATGTATCGCCAGGCTTTTTGATTTCATCGGTTTGTTGTGGTTCAGATGTGTCGTCTTCAAGCAGGTCAATTTTGTAATTTATTGTGATAAATGTGACGAATGCTTGTACCCAGCGTCTATCTTCGGGTGGAAATTTATTAACTTTATTTGGCAGTGGCGGAAGAATCGGCTTTTCATCGTCTGAGATATCATTGTATTTTTTTATCTGCTCCCAAAGTTCATCAAATATTTTCACATATATTTCTGGCCAACTCATGGTTCCTCCAATCAGAATATGATTAAAATGCCCTGAATACCGTTAATTTTACACCATAATGTATTTTACTAATTTGCCGTACAATTGAAATTGTTTGTTGATTTTTTACGGTAACAGCAGCTGGTCTATATCCAATAAATAGTTTACCAATTGTCATTCAGAGTGAAACGAGAGTAGCGAGTGAAACGAAGAATCCAGGAAGGTCATACACTACATATGGATTTACTGTATTTCATCATTTCCAATAATGTCAATTATTGCGGTTCAGAATTTTTCATACATTGTACATTTCATAGTATTCAATATTTTTCATTTCGCTAGCCTGGATTCCTCGGTCGCTAACGCTCTCTCGGAATGACATGCGGGAGTGGTTTCCCAGCTTTTGCTTGCAATGACAAACAATTAATATGCATCGTATTAATTTATCAGTCCGTATTTGCGCAGTGTTGTGAGAACAAGTTCTTCAAAGGGCTGCGAATTGACAGCGTATGCGTATGTGAATCCTTTTTTCATGCAGCTTTGTTGTATGCTTCCGATGAAAAGTTCCAGCGTTTTTTTGTACATTTTCTGGACATAATCTGATTTGCTGATTTCGACTTTGACTCCATCTTCAATGTCAATCAGACTGAAATCCTCAGTTAAATCAGGATTGTATTCCTCCTCGCTGAAAAGCTGAATTATCGCGACATCCGATTCAAGCTGATAAAGTACTTTTAATGACTCATCAAAACCGGCTCTGTCCATGAAATCGCTAATGAGGAAAACAACACCTTTGCGCCGATATTTAAGTACAAATTCGCGCACTGCTGTTGATAAACCTGTGTTGCCATCTGCTTTTGCTGAATTTAAGAACTCGAAAATGCGATGAGCACTCGATCTGCCGCGCATATTCGTGAGAGCATTGCTAATTCGGGTGTTAAGCTGAAATACTGAGATGCGATCCTGAGCCCTCAACCCGATGTACGCAAGTGCTGCCGCGATTTTCTTCGCATACAGAAGTTTTGTCGGATTTCCCACTTGCATCGAGCCTGACACGTCAAGGAGGATAGAAATACTCAGGTCTTCTTCTTCCATGAAAAGTTTGAGAAACAGCTTTTCAACACGCGCGTAAACGTTCCAATCGAGGAACCGCAGGTCATCGCCGGGGACATACTGCCTGAAGTCTGCAAATTCGACTGATTGCCCCTTCTTCTGGCTTCGACGTTCACCTTTCATCTTGCCGCGGATTATTTTTTTCGATTGAATCTGCAATCTTTCGAGATGATTAATAAAATCCGGTGTGAGCAATTCGTCAGTCATTTCAAACCTATTTGCGGAATTTTTAAACAATAATATAACATATATCGTTTTACTTGGAATGTTTCAAAAGATTGTGTATGAAATTTCTCGCACCTGAGTTTCTGCCATTATCACTCGGAATCGTCGTTATCATCGTGTTATATTTGTTAATACGCAGACGGAATATTGTGCGTACCGGGTATTATCGACTCTGGCTTGAGGCAGCAGAGGAATTGGGTTACAAGGGCAGAATCAGATTTCGAAAACTCATTTCGATTCTGCTTGCAACGACGATTTTTGGACTGTTGGTAATTTCTCTCATGCATCCTGTACCCGCTAAATACGATGCTGACACTCTTGAAAAAAGAGAAAAACACACTTTTATCGTTGTTGACACTTTTTTCGAGACTTTTCCGTACATCGAGCAGACCATTGAATTGCAGAAGATTTTGAGAAAAATTTCTGTGAATGAAATCAAAGGTGCGCTTTATTTCCAGGATGATGCTGGCTTTCACATTCGCAGTTTCAAGGAAGCGGAAAACATTGAATGGCACAAACGTTTACTTTTCAATCTTCCAGACATTGCATATATGCTCAATCATATCGCCAAACACGCCAAACCCGGTGATGTAATTCTGCTTGTAACGCTGAATAAAACTGCTCTTGAACCAGCACTTGCGACGCTTGATAAATACCTGTTATCGCGGATGAAATTCTTGAGAATTCCCGATAAAAACGCTTCAACCTCAGCGAAATCTGACATTGCAATAACAAAAATTATGCAGACACCAAAATTTCCGTTTGAAGCTGAAAATCTGACAATAACGGTGAAAAATTATTCTAATATGTCTG